>CALMPQ010000169.1 GCA_937872005.1 uncultured Propioniciclava sp. | reverse complement strand
CCGATCTCCGTGGTGGGCGCAGAACAAGAGCTCGCCGCCGCTGGCCAACGTGACACGGAGGTACGCCTGGGCGCCGCAGCGATCGCAGCGGTCCGCAGCGTTGAGGGCTTCCATCACCGTAGTGCTCATGGGCCGTCCTTCCTGTGGTGTTCGGCTCGGGCACCTGATCCAACGTGCGGTCAGGGCGGTTTTGTTCCCGTGCCCACGACAGTACCGGCCGCGCGCAAGAGGTGTGGGACCTTGGCCGTTTCGCAAACATCGGTCAGGCAGCCCTGTCAGGTGTGCCCCACGAGGGTGAGGCTGGACGTTTTCTGTCGACCGACATCCTTCGACCGACGTCCGTAGTGCCGCGGTCGGCCGGGTGTCGGTCGAATTCCGTCGGTCACCCCGGGGTCGACGAGCCCAGCCAGGGCGCGCGCGGCGGGCCGCACGGGGAAGTGTCGGACGGCCCGGGTACCCTGCCAAGGTGACCACGACCGTCAAGGCGAAGCCGAAGACCGAGAACCGCGACTACGAGGCGCGCCATCTCCTCGTGCTCGAGGGGCTCGAGGCCGTGCGCAAGCGCCCGGCGATGTACATCGGCTCGACCGACACCCGCGGCCTCATGCACTGCATGTGGGAGATCATCGACAACAGCGTCGACGAGGCGCTGGCCGGGCACGGCCGCCACATCACCGTCACCCTGCACGCCGACGGGTCGGTGGAAGTGGGCGACGAGGGGCGCGGCATGCCGGTCGACATCGAACCCCGCACCGGGCTGACGGGCGTCGAGGTCATCCACACCAAGCTCCACGCCGGCGGCAAGTTCGGCGGCGGCTCCTACAACGCCACCGGCGGCCTGCACGGCGTGGGTGCCTCCGTCGTCAACGCCCTGAGCAGCCGGCTCGACGTCGAGGTCGACCGCAACGGCTGCACGTGGGCGATGTCGTTCCGTCGCGGCGTCCCGGGTGTGTTCGACGGGCCCGGCCCCGACGCGGGCTTCACCCCCGACAACACGCTCCGCAAGGTTGGCAAGGTCGCCCGCGCCAAGACCGGCACGCGCACCCGCTACTGGCCCGACCGGCAGATCTTCCTCAAGGACGCCAAGCTGTCCGGCACCCAGCTCGCCCAGCGGGCGCGCCAGACGTCGTTCCTGGTGCCCGGCCTCAAGATCTCGGTCGACGACCGCCGCATCCCCGGTGAGGAGCACGTCGACGTCCACCTGCACGAGGGCGGCATCAGCGAGTTCGCCGAGTTCCTCTCCGAGGGCGAGCCCGTCACCGAGGTGCTCCGCCTGCAGGGTTCCGACCGGTTCACCGAGACCGTCCCCGTGCTGGACGCCGCGGGCTCGATGACCCCCACCGACGTCGAGCGCGACCTCGACGTCGACGTCGCGCTGCGCTGGTCGAACAGCTACGACGCGAAGGTCACCTCGTTCGTCAACATCATCGCCACGCCCAAGGGCGGCACCCACGTCCAGGGCTTCGAGCGCGGCCTCGCCCGCGCCTTCGCCAAGGCGTTGGAGGGCACCAAGCTGATGAAGGCGGGGGAGGAGGTCACGAAGGAGGACATCCTCGAGGGCCTCACCGCCGTCGTCACCGTGCGCCTGGCCGAGCCGCAGTTCGAGGGCCAGACGAAGGAGGTGCTGGGCACCCCGCCCGTCACCCGCCTCGTCCAGCGCATCGTCGAGCAGGAACTCGGTGAGTTCCTCACCACGACGAAGGCGGCACTGCGCCCCATGGCCCGGGCGGTCCTGGAGAAGGCGGTGGCGGCGTCCCGCACCCGCGTGGCCGCGCGCGTGCACAAGGAGAACCAGCGGCGCAAGAACGCGCTCGAGTCGAGTTCGCTGCCGCCCAAGCTGGCCGACTGCCGCAGCACCGACAACGAGCGAACCGAGCTGTTCATCGTCGAGGGTGACTCGGCCATGGGCACGGCGAAGCTGGCGCGCAACTCCGAGTTCCAGGCGCTGCTACCGATCCGGGGCAAGATCCTCAACGTGCAGAAGGCCTCCACGGCCGACATGCTGAAGAACGCCGAGTGCGCGGCGATCCTGCAGGTGGTGGGCGCCGGGTCGGGCAAGACCTGTGACCCCGACCAGAGCCGGTACGGCAAGATCATCTTCATGGCCGACGCCGACTCCGACGGCGCGCACATCCGCACGCTGCTGGCGACGCTGTTCTTCACCTACATGCGGCCGATGATCGAGGCGGGCAAGGTCTACACGGCCGTCCCGCCGCTGCACCGCTTCGAGCTGACCAACCCCAAGCGGGGCCAGGAGAAGTACATCTACACGTACTCCGAGGCCGAGTACCAGCGCAAACTCGCCGAGCTGACCAAGCGCAACGTCGGCTTCAAGGAGCCGCAGCGCTACAAGGGCCTCGGCGAGATGGACGCCGACCAGCTCAAGGAGACCACGATGGACCCGCGCCAGCGCCAGCTGCGCCGGATCACGGTCGAGGAGGGGGAGAGCCTCGAACAGGCGATCTCCACCTTCGAGAAGCTGATGGGCAACGAGGTCGCCCCCCGCAAGGAGTTCATCGTCGAGGGCGCCTACGCCCTGAGCATGGAGCGCATCGACGCCTGAGCCGGGCATGTCGGGTTCCTGTCGGGGCCGGGGGCAGGAGTAACGTCTGGCTCCGTGAATGGAGCATTCGACGACCTGCTGGCAGCCAACAAGCGTTACGCCCGTTCGGCGCCGCGCGAGTTCGACGGGATCGCCCACCAGGGCGTGATGATCCTCACCTGCATGGACAGCCGCATCGAGCCCCTCGAAATGGTGGGCCTCATGATCGGCGAGGCGAAGATCCTCCGCACCGCGGGTGCTCGCCTGACCGACCGCGGGCTCGGCGCGTTCATCATGGGGGTCCACAAGCTCAAGGTGAACCGCATCCTCATCGTGCCGCACACCAAGTGCGCCGCGGCGTCCATGGACGAGGCGGGCATGCGAGCGGCGATCAAGGAGGCCTCCGGCGTCGACCCGGGCGACTTCGAGTTCGGGGTCTCGCCCGACCAGCTGGGCAACCTGCGTCGCGACGTCGAGCGCCTGCGCACCAACCCGCTCATCGATGGGTTCGCCGAGGTCGGCGGCTTCCTCTACGACGTCGAGACGGGACTGCTCAACGAGGTCGCCTGACTCAGGTCATCTCCTCGTAGTCGGTCACGGCCCAGGTCAGGTCGGGCAGTTCCAACGCGGTGCAGAGCCAGCGTCGGGCGTCCACGTGCAGGGTGCCGACCGGCTCGGGTGACCCCACGCCGGCCAGCACCACCTGGGCCGGGCCGAAGACGCCGTCGACCACGCCGACCGGTGCGAAGTGGTCCTCGGGGCGTCCCCAGATGGGCAGCAGCTCGGGGTGCAGCAGGCCGACCACCGGGTGCACCCAGCCGTCCGGGTGTTCGTTGGGCACCGGGGCGGCGCCACCGGCCGGGATCAGGATCCAGCTGCGCAGGCCGTCGGGACCGCCCGTCCACTCGCGGTTCCACGACCGCACGACCCACCGTCCCGTACCGGCCACCGACACCTCGAGCGTGTGTTCGGTGTCGCCGACCAGGGCGTTGGCCACGCGCGTCCCCGCCGCTGCCGTCAGGCGGACGAGAACCGCGTCGGCGTCCATCAGAACAGCTTGTCGTCGTCGAGTTCCGGCTCGGGA
>CALMPQ010000168.1 GCA_937872005.1 uncultured Propioniciclava sp. | reverse complement strand
GTAGCTTGGCGGAGATCCCAGCGGAGGAACTGGCTGCGGTGATGGATTCGGTGCCGCATGATCCTTGGTCCGAACCGAAGGAGGTCTTCGGGCAGGTTCTTGAACGGCTCGCCGTTCCAGCGGACGACGACGCCCAAGTGGATTTAGCACTGAGGGACGTGCTCAGGCGCATCCGCGGTCGTTAGCTGACGTGGGCGAGGACCGACATCGCCCCCTTCGAGGTCGAAGCCCACGCTGAGATCTCACACAACCCGACGGGCAACGCTCTATTCAGTCAGGCATGACCCAATCGCCAGAACCCGCCGCTTTCGCGGGGAAGTCCTTGAGTCGTCCACGGCAGGGGCCGCCCGCCGGCGTGGTGCCCGCGCAGGTTCAGGAACCTACGGCGGTAGAAGCGACAAGCCCTGGGCGTCCAACCGCAACGTGCGGGTGACGCCGAGCCGGGCGAGGAAGTCGTCGTCGTGGCTCACGACCAGCACCCCGCCGCGGTAGGACGCCAGGGCGTCCACGAGGACATCAACCGTGGTCAGGTCGAGGTTGTTGGTCGGTTCGTCCAGCACCAGCAGCTGGGCGGGCGGCTCGGCGAGCAGCAGGCGGGCCATTTCGACCCGGAACTGCTCCCCGCCCGACAGGGTGCTGACCGGCCGGAACACGTCGTCACCACGCAGGTTGAACCGCGCCAGCCGCTGCCGGATCTCCCCGCTCGGCACGTGCGGCGCCGCTGCTCCCACCAGGTCGAGCGCGGACGCCCCGGCCTCCAGTTCGGCCCGCTGCCGCAGGTAGCCGACCCGGTCCGTCGCGAGCCGAGCCCGAACGCCACCCATCGAGGCCCCACCCATCAACGCCTCAAGCAGGCGCGTCTTGCCCGCACCATTCGCTCCGACCAGGGCGACCCGTTCGGGGCCGGCGATGACGTGGGTGGCATCGGGGGTCACGAACTCGGCGAGGCGGCGTCCGGCACCGACGCCCGGTTCGGGCAGGTCGATGCGGATCGGGTCGTCCTCCCGCAGGCGGGCCTCGGCCGCGTCGACGGCGGCCCGGGCATCGTCGATGCGCTCGCCGGCGACCGCCTTCGTGCGGCCGGTCTGCTTCTCGGCTCGGTTGCGGTAGAAGTCCTGGGCGCCCTTGCTCATGTTCCCCGTCGCCCGCAGCGCCCGGCCCGCCCGCGCCCGCCGAGCAGCCCGGGCTTCTGCCTCCTGCGCCTGGCGCGCACGCAGGCGGAGCTCCTGTTCCGCACCGCGCACGGCTCGGGCGGCCGCATCCTGCTCGGCCGCGACCTGCTCCCGCCACGCATCGAAGTCACCCCCGTACAGCCGGGCGCCACCGTCGCGGACCTCCACGATGGCGTCCATGCGCCGCAGCAGGCCGGGGTCGTGCGACACCGCCACCAGCACGCCCGGCCAGCGCTCGACCAGGGAGTACAGCCGCTCGCGGGTGGGCCGGTCGAGGTTGTTGGTGGGCTCGTCGAGCACGACCACGGGGTGGCGGGCCAGGCGCAGCCCGACGAGCGCCGCGAGCACGACCTCGCCGCCCGACATGGCGGCCACCGGCCGCTCGAGCTCGATGCCGTCGAGGCCCGCCTCGGCGAGCAGGGCGGCGGTGCGCACGTGCACGTCCCAGTCGTTGCCGACGGCGTCGAAGTGGGCAGGGTCGGTGTCGCCGGATTCGATGGCGGCCAGGGCGTCCATGGTCGACCGGACGCCGAGCAGGTCGGCCAGCCGCGCCCCGGCCGTCGTGGTGACGGATTGCGGCAGGTGGCCGACCTCGCCGACCACCTGAACCGTGCCGGCGGTGGGCGCGAGCTCGCCGAGCAGCAACCGGGCGAGCGTGCTCTTGCCCGAGCCGTTGTCGCCGACGATGCCGGTGCGGCCTTCGGGCAGGGTGAGGGTCACGTCGGTGAACTGGGTGCGGCCGTCCGGCCAGGTGAGGGCGACGTGGGAGAACTGGATGTGGGGCATGACAGATTCCGATCAGCTGCAGGTGGGTGCGCTGACGGGCCCGGGAGCGGGCGGCATTCAGCGCGTGGTCAGCTGATGCGATCTGTCACGGGGTGATCCTCACGTCGGGAATGGGGCCTCTCCAGTTTCAGCGTGCTCGCGCGCCGCGTCAAACCGACCGGGTAGCGTCGGCGCGTGGAGCCCCGCACGAAGAACATCCTGATCGGGACCGTCACGGTCCTGCTCGCCGCCGCGCTGATCGCGGGGGCGGTGTACTTCAATCGTCCGCGGGTGGTGGCGGCGGTGGATTCGGAGTCCGTGCTCGCGGGCATCACCACCGACAACCTCATGGCGCACCTGAAGGAGCTCGAAGCGATCGCCGAAGCCAACGGCGGCAACCGCAAGGCAGGCACGGCCGGGCACGCGGCGTCCGTCGACTACGTCGAGCAGCAGCTGAAGAAGGCCGGCTACACGACCGAGCGCCAGCAGTTCTCCTATGACTCCAGCGGGCGGAAGCTGGTGTCGTTCGAGATGGTTGGCCCTTCGGCAAACTCAGGGAGCGTTGGGATCGGCACGGACGTCGACCTGATGGGTGCCTTCCACCCCGACGAGGTCACCGCCGACGTGACGGCCGTCGACCTCAACCTCGAGGGTGACCGGCAGACGACGAGCGGGTGCGAGGCGTCCGACTTCGAGGGCTTCCCGCGGGGGAACATCGCGCTGGTGCAGCGCGGCACGTGCCGCTTCGACGTCAAGATGTCCCTGGCGGCAGAGGCCGGGGCCCGCGCCGTCATCGTGATGAACCAGGGCGACGCTGCCGATCGGCGGGGGATCTTCGTCGGTGACCTGTCCGAGATCGCGACGGTGCCGGTGCTCGCGGCGACCTTTGACCTGGGCGCCGAGTTGGCCGCGGGGGGTCGGGTGGCGCTCACCGTCGACTCCCCGGGGGCGGTCGTCACCGAGAACCTCATCGCTGACCTCCCGGGCCCGGGCGGGCGCACCGTCGTCGTCGGCGCACACCTCGACGGGGTCGGGGGCGGTCCGGGCATCAACGACAACGGGTCGGGCGTCGCCGCCGTCCTCGAGACCGCCCTGCAGCTCGCCGCAGTGGACGCCCAGCCCACCCTTGGCGTCCGGTTCGCGTTCTGGAGTGGGGAGGAGGACGGGCTGTACGGGTCGACCCACTACGTCCAACAGCTCTCGGAGGCGGAACGCCGAGCGATCGAGGTGTACCTCAACGTCGACATGGTGGGGTCGCCGAACCCCGTCGCGCGGGTCTACGCGGGCACCGGCAGTGACCACCCGGTGTGGGAGGTGATGCGCGACCACCTCCGCGCCCAAGGTGTCACGACGAGCACCGCCAACTTCGACCTCAGCGACCACAAGCCCTTCATGGAGGCCAGAATCCGCGTCAGCGGCCTCTACACGGGCGCCGACGAGCCGAGCCCCAACGGCGCCCCCGGCGACCCGTGCTACCACCAGGCCTGCGACAACGTCACCAACATCGATCCCGAGACGCTGGGCCTGATGGCGGACGCCCTCGCCCACGGCGTCCTGTCGGTGGCGAGCTGACCCGTCAGGGCGCCGAGGACAACGCCGTGACCACCTTGCGCAGCCAGCGTTGCTGGAAGGGAGCGGCCCGTCGGGGTGAAGCCAGTGCGGTCTCGGCGCGGGTGAGTGTGGCGGCGCGGTCCCAGACGCCGATCGCGACCAGGTGCTCGATGAGGTCGAGAACCTCGCCGCCCGAGGTGTGGTCGTGCGCAGCGGCGCCCAGCCCGGGCCGGACTTCGGCTTCGAACAGAAGCGGCAGCGTCACCGTGTAGAGGTCGGGGCACGCGTCCGGCGTCGGGAAACGCCAGCCCGCCGGCTCTCCCGGCGCCGGTGTCCCGCGCGGGTGCACCAGCCAGGGGGCGAACTGCAGCCACAGGTTCACCGCACCGTCGTGGGTCGGGGCGGGCACGTGACCGTCCGCGACCCAGGCGAACATCACGGGGTAGTGGGCGTTGCGGTCCCAGTTCTTGGGGCTGCGTTGGAACAGCCGCGACCAGGTCTCCACGAAGACCGGCAGGTCCGTGGGCCTCAGGTCGGGCAGCAGGGACGCCGCCCGTCGCGACACCGCCCCCACGGCCGCAGCTTTCTCGGGCGGCAACGCCATGAGGTGGGCCAGATCGACGGCGTCGTGGTGTCCCTCGGTCGACTCCCCCACCCAGGCCGCGTCACGGTCGCCGAGCGCGACCGCTTGCAACTGGGCGCGCAGCTTCTT
>CALMPQ010000167.1 GCA_937872005.1 uncultured Propioniciclava sp. | reverse complement strand
GAGGCGCTCCCAGCCCGACGCACTCGCTCCTTCGCCAAGCTCAGGGAGCCAGCCGGTACCGCCACACCTGGGTCGTGAAGGCCTGGGTGACCGTCGGTCCCGCCCCGGACACCAGCTCCCGCCAGCGCGTGAGGCGGCGCTCCTGCTCCGCGGGGTCGGCCACGAGGAACAGCGAGTGGGTCGTGTAGCCCAGCACGTAGTCCTCGGCGGCCACCTCGCGCGACCACCGCGTCACGAACTCCTCGCGGGGCCCGAAGCCCGGCAGTGGGGCGTCCACCTCGTCGTCGGCGGCCAGGTCGATGCCGCGGCGTCCGCGCTGGACGACCTCGAACTCCTCCTGCCAACCGGGCCGGATCACCGGGACGTTCCAGGCCATCGCCAGCGTCCCACCCGGTCGCAGCACGCGCGCGACCTCGGCAGCCGTCGCGACCGGGTCGACCCAGTGCCAGGCCTGGCCCACGACGACGGCGTCCAGCGACGCGTCAGGCAGGGGGAGGCCCTCCCCCGACCCCACGAGGCGCCGCACGCCGGGGTGCCGGTCCCCGAGCACGGCCAGCATGGCCGCCGACGGGTCGACCGCGACCACCGCCAACCCGCGCTCGACCAGCGCGTCGGTCAGTCGGCCCGTGCCGGCGCCGAGGTCGAGGACGTCCAGGGCACCGGCGGGCAGCATCCAGGACACCGCGTCCTCGGGGTACCCGGGGCGCAGCCGGTGGTACTCCTCCCCGGTCGTCAGGAAGGCGTCGGCCCGGCGGCGCCGGGCCTCGGCGTCACTCACTCGGCTGGGTGTCGACCCACTCGGCCAGCTCGACGCGCGGACCGGTGAAGAACGGCGTCTCCTCGCGCACGTGCAGGCGCGCCTCGACGGCTCGCTGCGCGCGCATGGCGTCGGTCAGGCGGTGCAGTTCGTCGGCCTCGAAGGCCAGCAGCCACTCGTAGTCGCCCAGCGCGAACGCCGAGGTGGTGGACCCCAACACGTCGGGGAAGTCCTTGGCTGCCATGCCGTGGGTGCGTAGCATGTGCGAGCGCTTGGAGCCCTCCATGTAGTACCAGTCCAGCGAGCGCACGAACGGGTAGACCGTCAGCCACGGCCGCGGTGCGATCCCCGAGAAGCAGGCCGGCGTGTGCGCGTTGTTGAACTCGGCGGGGCGATGGACGCCCACGTTGCTCCAGCGGGGCTCGAGCACGTCACCCAGGGCGGTGCGGCGCAGCGCGTGGTAGGCCGCCTGCAGCTTGCGGGGGTCGTCGGCGAGCAGCCACACCATGAGGTCGGCGTCCGCCCGGAAGCCGCTGATGTCGTACCAACCCCTGATCGTCACGCCGGTCGCCTCGACGGCCTGCACGGCCACCTGGGCGTGCTCGGCGCGCTCGGAGGCCTCCCCCGCCATCAGCCCGGCCATCGTGAACACCGAGTACATCACGTAGTGGGAGCCCGAGTTGACCTCCTCGGGCGCGACGTAGGTGTCGCGGGGGTCGCCGCTGAAGGGCGCGCCGGCCGTCTTGCCGTGGGGTGCCTGGGACATGGTTCTCTCCGGTTCCTGAGCTTGTCGAGGGGTCAGTCGGTGCCGCACGCGGCGGGCAGGGGCGGGACGCCGGGGCGTCCGAGCAGGCAACAGGTGGCGTGGCACGTGCGCACGCCGCCCACCTCACCCGGCTGCGGGTCGAGCACGGCGTCGGCGAGCATCGAAACGAACGCGGGGTGGACGCCGACCGTCGCGGCCCGCACGTACCCCAGCCCAAGCCGCTCCGCTGTCGCGCGTGCGTCGGTGTCGAGGTCGTAGACGACCTCCATGTGGTCGCTGATGAAGCCGAACGGCACCGTGATGACCGTCTCCACCCCCTCGGACGCCAGCTCCTCCAACCGGTCGTTCACGTCGGGCTCGAGCCACGGGATGTGGGGCGCACCCGAGCGCGAGCAGTAGGCGATCTCCCACCCGTCGTCGGCCAGCCCGACCTCGGCGGCGATCGCCTCGGCGACGCGCTGGTGCTGGGCGGAGTAGGTGTTCGAGGCGGCCGCGGGCCCGGAGGCCTTGTCCATCGCGGTGGGGATCGAGTGCGTCACGAACAGGACCCGCGCCCCGGGGAGCTCGGCGCGGGCAGCGCGCACGGCGTCGGCGTTGGCCGTCACGAAACCCGGGCTCTCGGCGAACGGGCCGACCTTGACCAGGTCGAGCTCGACCCCGGTGGTCACGATCGCGGCGGCGAGGTCCTCGCGGTACTGCCGACAGCTCGAGTACGACGCGTACGCCGACGTGGCCAGCACCGCCACGCGCCGGGCCCCCGCTGCGGCGAGTTCGGCCAGGGTCTCGTGCACGTAGGGATCCCAGTTGCGGTTGCCGATGACCACCGGCACGTCGACCCCGCGGGAGGAGAGTTCGGCGCTCAGGGCGTCCATGAGCTCGGCGTTGCGGTCGTTGATCGGGGAGGCGCCGCCGAAGAGCAGGTAGTGCTCCGACACCTCCAGGAGGCGCTCGTCGGGGATGCCGCGGCCGCGGGTGGCGTTGCGCATGAACGGCAGCACGTCGTCCGGCTTGCGCGGGCCGCCGTAGGAGAGGACGAGCACGGCGTCGAGGGTCACAGGGCCTCCAGGTGGCGGGGCGCGCCGAGGTCGGACAGGCGCAACCCGGTGATCGGGCAGGTGTCGCAGTCGAGGGTGTCGGGCGGCACGATGGCGTCCTGTTCGTCGCCATCGAGCAGGTGGCCGTCCTCGGGCTCCAGTTCCAGGTTGCGCAGCACGGGACGCACCGCGGGCTCGATGCCCCACAGCTCGTTGAGTGCGGTCAGGTACACGTCGGCGCGGCCCTCGTTGGCGGCCTTGCGGGCGCGCACGCTGGGCACGTGCACGAGCCGTGCGGCCAGCCGACGCAACGCGTGCGCGGCCTCCTCGCCGGTGATAGGGCGGCCCTGCGGCAGGCGGGCCACCTCGTCGGCGACCATCTCGTTCACCGTGTCGCGCAGCGCGACCACGACCGGGTCCATCTCGCGGCCCTTGAGGCGCCCCACCATCTCGCGGACGCCCTCGTCCACCAGCGTGCGGGCCCGGCCCATCTCGCGGTGCGAGGCGTCGGGGACGTGCCGCTGGATGGTCGGCAGGTCGAGCAGCAGCACGCCCGGCACGGCGGCGACGGTCTGGTCGATGTCGCGGGCGATGGCCAGGTCGACCAGGGCGATGTCCGCGCCGTCGCGGCGTCCCATGACGTCCTTGAGGTCGGCGCGGGTGAGGATGGGCGTCCCGAGGCCACGGCACGTGACCACCACGTCGGCGGACGCCACCGCCTCGAGCAGGTCCGCTCCGGCGTCGCGCGTCCCGGGGTGCGACGCCACGAAGGCGCCCGCCCGGCCCGAGCTGGAGTGCACGGCCAAGTCGGCGAAACCGCGTTCGCGCAGGTCGGCGACGACGGCGCCCGCGTAGGCGCCCGTGCCGATGAGGAGCACCCGGGTCGAGGCCCAGTCGCGGCGCAACAGGTCGAGGCCGACCGACACCACCGAGCGGCCGGTCGCCGCCAGCCGCGTCAGGTGGGACACCTTGCGGGATGTGCGGAGCGCCTGCTCGATGGTCTCGGTGAGCAGGCCGGTGGCGATGCCGTCCTCGTGGGCCTCGCGCAGCGCACGGCGCAGCTGACCGGCGATCTCGCGTTCGCCGACGACCATCGAATCGAGACCGGCGCCGACGTCGAAGAGGTGCTGCAGCGCCCCCGCGTCCTCGCGCAGGGTCATCGGGACGAAGCCCCCGGTGATGCCCAGCGACTCGCGGACCAGGTCGGCGACCTCATGGGTCGGCTCGTCGGCGTCGACGTAGACCTCGACGCGGTTGCAGGTGGCGAGCACGACGGCGCCGTTGATCGAGTCGGCCGCGCCCACGACGCGGCGGCCCAGACCGGGGACGGCGGGCGTGACCGACTCCACGGCGCGCAGCCCGTGCTCGGCGTGGTGGATCGAGATGAGGTGCAGCGCCATGTCAGCCCGCCAGCCGGCCCACCACCGGCGTGCGCGAGAGGGTGTCGAAGCCGTGCGGGGACTGGACGAACAGCTCGGTGCCGTCGGTGCCGGCCTTGACGCCCCGGTGTTCGCCGTCCTTCCAGCCCTGGGAGGCGCTGACGTCGAACACGACGCCACTCACCGAGATCCACGCCGGACGCCCGTCCTTGCCGTCGGCGGCCTCGAGTTCTGCGGGCGCGACGGTGCGCGACTCGGCCTGCTGCTGCTGGGTGGCGGTCAGGGACGCGTCGAGCTTGGCGCGGTCACCGGCCAGCGACGGCGGCCGGAAGAAGAGGAACGCACCCACCAGCAACGCGATGAGCAGGACGCCGACGAGCAGCGACCCCTTGCCCTTCTTCGCGTCGGGAGCCTCGTCCATCGTGGGTTCGGGCGCCTGGTCGGCCATGGGTGAATTCCTTCGTCGTAACAGCGTCGTTCGGGGGCCATGATAAGCCCTCCGGGGTACCGGACATCCCATCGGGCGGCCCGGTGGGTTCTGGCCTACGATCATCGGGTGACTTCCGCTGATGTGATCCCACCGCTGTTGCGCGCGCTCGCCGGCGAGCGCCCCGAGACCAACCCGGTGTGGTTCATGCGGCAAGCCGGGCGGTCGCTGCCCGAGTACCGCGAGGTGCGGGTCGGCACCGGGATGATCGAGTCCTGCCTCATCCCCGACCTGGCCGCCGACAGCACCCTGCAGCCGGTGCGTCGCCACCGCGTCG
>CALMPQ010000166.1 GCA_937872005.1 uncultured Propioniciclava sp. | reverse complement strand
GAGCCTTCGGTCTCCTCCGCGTCGGGCAGCCCCAGGCAGGCCACCACCACGTCTGCCAGCTCGGCCGCCGTGACCGCCTCGTCGATCAGGTCGTCGTCGAGATCGCCGGACAGCAGGAAGCCGGGCGCGAACGTGACCTCGCGCCGGGACGCGAGCGTGTCGAGGAGCCGATCGAGCTCGACCGGGTTCACCTTGGAGCTGCCGCTGCCCTGGTAGCGCGGCGTCCGCGCGAACTCGCCTACGAGCGCCACCCGCGCTCCGGGAGCCAGCGGCAGGACGCCGTCGTTGCGCAGCAGCACCATGGATTCCAGTGCCGCCTTGCGGGCCAGGTCGTGGTGTCCGATGACGCCGGTGGGCCGGACCGCGGTGACGGCCTTGTGGGTGAGGGAGAGCAGCCGTTCAGCCGCCAGCTCGAGGACCTCGCGGCTGAGCTCGCCCGACTCGACGGCGGCCGCGACGACGGCCTCGCGCCCATCGGCCTGGGGCATCTCCAGGTCGAGACCGGCGATCAGGGCGGCGATGCGGTCATAGACCGCCCCCCAGTCGGAGACCACGACGCCGCGGTAGTCCCAGTCTCCGCGCAGGACGTCGGTGAGTAACCACGGGTTCTGCGACACCAGGGTGCCGTTGAGCCGGTTGTAGGAGCACATCACCATCCACGGCTGGGAGGCCCCCACGGCCCGCTGGAACCCGGCCAGGTAGATCTCGCGCAGCGCGCGCTCGGCGACGACGGCGTCGACGCGCATCCGGTCGGTCTCTTGATTGTTGGCCGCGAAGTGCTTCAGGCAGCCGCCGACGCCGACGCTCTGCATCCCGTAGACGAGGGCGGCGGCCAGCGTCCCCGAGACGAACGGGTCCTCACTGAGGTACTCGAAGTTGCGCCCGCACAGCGGCGAGCGCTTGATGTTGAGGCCCGGCCCGAGGACGACGTCGACGCCGAGCGCGGTCGCTTCGCGGCCCAGCGCCTCCCCGACCCGCTTGAGCAGCGCCGGGTTCCAGGAGGATCCGAGCCCGACGGCAGTCGGGAAGCAGGTGGACGGCTCGCCGTAGTCGAGGTTCTCGCCGACGCGGAGCCCGTGCGGGCCGTCTGCGAGGCGGACCGGCGGAACCCCCAACCGCGGGATGCCCGTGGTGTGCCAGGATCCGCTCCCGCAGACCAGTGCCGCGAGTTCCTCGGTCGTGGCCTCAGCCAGGACGTGGTCGACGTCGAACGTCATCGTTCCTCCTTCGTGGGTGAGTGCCATCCTCCCACGCAGGTGCCGCCGGATCAGCCCAGTTGCGTGCCAACCAGCGTGCCGATACCGAACGTGACGGCCATCGCGAGGAAGCCGCCCAGGATGTTGCGGGCGATCGCCGGGATCACGGCGGCTCCGCCCACCTTGGCCGACACGAAACCGGTGATGAACAGCGCCACGAGGACGGCGGCCACCGTCGCGCCGACGCGGACGTCGGCGGGTGCCAGGAGCATCGCGAGCAGCGGGATGAGGGCGCCGACCGAGAAGGAGACCAGGGACGAGATCGCGGCGGCCCATGGGGAGACCAGATCGTGTTGATCGATGCCCAGCTCGAAGTCGGCATGGGCGCCCAGGGCGTCGTGGTCCATGAGCTGCTGGGCGGCGGTGCGCGCCACATCGGCGCTCATGCCCTTGCTCTGCAGCAGGTCGGCAAGCTCGTCGAGTTCTTCCTCGGGCATGGTGGCGAGCTCGTGGCGTTCCTTGGCGAGCTGCGCCCGTTCGGAGTCGCGCTGGGCGGACACGGACACGTACTCCCCGGCGGCCATGGACAGGGCGCCTGCGACCAGCCCGGCGATGCCCGCCGTGGCGAGGGCGAGCACGTTCGTGGTGGCGCCGGCCACGCCCATCACCAGCCCAGCGGTCGAGATCACGCCGTCGTTGGCTCCGAGCACGGCCGCGCGCAGCTTGTTCAGCAGCGCGGCTTGGGAGTCGCCGGTGTCCTCGGGGTGCGGGCGCACGCTGGCGGGGGCCTGCTCGTCGCGGGTCGTCGGGGTGCTCATGGACTCGATGATGCGTCGATTTCGACGCGCGCGCAACGAAGGAAAGGCTTCCCTACTAGGGGTTTCTCCGAATCTGTGGCGCCAGTGGCGTCCCATCTCGGCTACTTCTGTGCGGCAGGAACGGAGGCCTCAAGCAGGGTCCGGAGCACCTGAGTGCGCTCGGCGGGGCTGAGGCCGCCCAGCGCCTCGTCGACCGTGTCGGTGTAGAGGTCGAGGCGGCTGCGTGCCGGTTCGTAGAGCCAGGCGCGCCCCTCGAGGCGGCGCAGCACGATGCCCTTCTTGGCCAGTCGGTCCAAGACGGTCATGACGGTGGTGTAGGCGATCTCCCGGCGCTGGGCAAGCTCGTCGTGCACGTCCCGGACGGGCGTCGGGGCTGTGCGCGCCCACAGCACGTCCATCACCGCGTGTTCGAGGTCACCAAGGATGGGCATAGCCCCATGATAATCACAGACGCCGGTTGCTACGACGCTTAGTAGTAGATTGGCGCGGCGTGGAGCCCCGTTGGGGAGACTTGGCCCCCTACGACGGCGGGTAGTACTGTCCCGCACATGAGTCCAGAAACGATCGCCAGATGGCAGTTTGGCATCACGACGGTCTACCACTACTTCTTTGTACCCGTGACGATCGCAATGTCGCTCCTCGTCGCGGTGATGCAGACCTTCTGGGTCCGCACCGGCAAAGACAAGTACCTACGGTTGACCAAGTTCTTCGGCAAGCTCTTCCTCATCAACTTCGCCATGGGCGTCGTCACCGGCATCGTGCAGGAGTTCC
>CALMPQ010000165.1 GCA_937872005.1 uncultured Propioniciclava sp. | reverse complement strand
CGTACACGTCGTCCGCCAGCGTGATCGTCGTCCTCATGCGCCAATGCTAGCATCATGATGCGACGATCCAGTCACGACGATGATCAGCGCACCTGCTCGATGGTGACGTTGCCCTCCCCGACCGCACCGTCCACGAGGGAGCCCGGCCGCTGGATGATGCGGATCCGGTCCTGCGCCGTCGGGGCGGAGACCGACAGCCAGATCGCGCACCGGCTCACCACGGGGAGGCGCTCCTCGCAGCGCGCAACGATGTGCCGCTCGGCCACGTGCCAGATGGAGGCATGGGCGAACCAGGCGCGCGAGTTCCACTCCACCTGGTCCGACCCCGTGACACCGACCACGTGCACGCGGACGCCGGGGCCGGCGTCCACGACGGTCTCCACGGGGGCGGCCGGGGAGACCTGCCCGTCGGGGAGTGCGATCGCCCACCCCATGCCCGCGTTCTGGGTCTCCAGGAACAGGCCCCGGTTCCACCAGGAGCCCGCCGCCAGCACGAGCACGGTGGAGAATGCCGCCAGCGCCCTGATCGTGCGTTCGGTCACGCCGAATCCCCCCTCAGGAAGGTGAGCACGGCCTGGACGCGCCGGTGCTGTCCGTCGGCCTCGTTGAGGTCGAGCTTGGCGAAGATGCTGGTCACGTGCTTCTCGACGGCGCCCTCGCCGACGACGAGCTTCGCCGCGATGCCGGCGTTGGAGCGACCCTCGGCCATCGCCGAGAGCACGTCCCGCTCGCGCGGTGTGAGCCGGGCCAGGGGCCCCTGTCGTCGGCTGCGCACCACGAGTTGGCCGACGACATCCGGGTCCAGGGCGGTGCCGCCCGAGGCGACCCGCGCCAGGGCGTCCGAGAACTCGGCGAGGTCGCCCACCTTGTCCTTGAGCAGGTACCCGACGCCGTGGGCGCCGCTCGCGAGCAGCTCGGCGGCGTAGCGCTCCTCGACGTACTGGCTGAGGATCAACACCCCCAGGCGCGGCCACCGCTGGCGAATCACGAGCGCCGCCCGGACGCCCTCGTCGGTGAACGTCGGCGGCATGCGCACGTCGATGATGACGGCGTCCACCTCGGCGCCCCGGTCGAGGAACCGCAGCAACTGCTCGGCGTCACCCACAGCGGCGGCCACCTCGATGCCCCGCTCGACCAGCGCCCCGGTGAGCACCTCGCGGAGCAGCCCCGAATCCTCGGCCAGCACTACGCGCACGGCACCTCCACGGTGATCACGGTCGGGCCGCCCACCGGGCTGGACAGGAACAGCCGGCCATCCACGCCCGCGAGCCGTGTCGCGATGCCCCGCAGGCCGGTGCCGCGCGCCACGTCGGCGCCACCGGGGCCGGCGTCCGCCACGATCGCCCGGATCAGCGCACCGTCACCGTAGACCTCCACCGACGCCGGCGCCCCTTGGGCGTGCTTGGCGACGTTGGTCAGCAGCTCGGTCACGGCGAAGTACAACATGGCCTCGCGCGCCGGGTCGGGACGCCGGGGCAGGTCGATGCGGATGTCCACCGGCATCGGCAACCGGGCGGCCACGGCCGACAGCGCGGCGTCCAGCCCCCGGGCCTCGAGGATGGGCGGCCGTAGGCCACGGGTGAGGGTGCGGAGCTCGTCGATGGTGCCGGACGCCTCGTCCCGCGCCCTGCGCACCAGGGCCAACGCGCCCCCGTCGCCGGGGGCCGGATCGCCGGCTGCGAGGCGTCCCTCGACCTGGCCGAGCAGCACCGACAGGGCGATGAGGCGCTGCTGGGCGCCGTCGTGCAGGTCGCGCTCGAGCCGGGACCGCTCGTCGTCGGCGGCCGACACGGTGCGCTCGCGGGCGGAGACGAGTTCGCCGACCCGGCGCTCGAGTTCGTCCGTCTCGGCTGAACCGAGGAGGGTCGTGGTGATGCGGTGGTCGACCCACGCCAAGCCCCGCACCAGCGCCGGGACGCCGAACAACAGCAGGGTGACCGTCACGGCCACGAGCAGCAGGGCCAGGACGGGGTCGAAGAAGCCCAGGAACACTCCGCGCGGCTCGTAGCCCAAGGAGAAGCCCGCCGCCGCGCTCGCCAGCACGACGAGCGGGAACGTGAGCGTGACGGTGAGGGCGAGGGTCTGGATCGCGGCGAGCCCCAGGCGGACGATGGTGTAGCTGGCCACCCGCTGGTGGGCCGGGTGCGCCAGCAGCCACGCCATCTGGTCTCGCCCGTCGAGGTCGCGGGGCGCCCCCGGCAGGGGCTGGCCGACGGCCCGGCCGTGCAGCACCAGGAACCGCGTCCGGTCGAGGGCGCACAGCGCGGCGAGCCCCTCGGCCAGGAACAGGAACGGGCGCGGGCTGAGCACCGCGAGCGGGACGGCCAGCCCGGTGAGCGCGAGCGCGATGGCCTGCAGCGGCGCCAGCACGATGCCCAGGCAGAGCAGGCCCAGTTGGGCCCACGGGAAGGGACGGAGCAAGCGGCGCATGGCTTCAGCCTGCCATCCCGGGCGCCCGGCCCGCGGGGGGACAACCCCCGGGTCTTGGCGACGCCCCTGCAGCGGCTCAGGTGAGGGACGCGCCCAATTGGCCGACGAGCCACGCCTCGTAGTCGTCGGGCGTCCACCCACAGCGGTGCACGAGGCGTCCGTACACCTCGGGTGAGTTGAGGGTCCAGACGATGTCGACGCCCCGTTCCTGCGTGAGCCCGTCGGGGAGCCCGAACCGAGCGGCGAAGGCCGCGACGGCGCGCGTCGAGCCGATGCGCCGCTCGCGCTCGATGGTGGCGACGAAGTCGGCGACGCCGCCGTCCGTGGCCGTGCCGGGCGCGAGGACCGCCTCGAGCAGCGCCCCGACCCGCTCCGCGATCACGCGGGACCAGCGCGCGTAGGCGCGCGTCCATGCGGACGCCGTGGCTGCAGTCCCCAGCGCCGTGAACTCGGCGCGCGCACTCATCGGGACGGGCTCGGCGTCCCCGGCCAGGGTCACGTCGTAGCAGGCCTTGAGCACGGCGGCCTTGTTGCCGACGGCGTTGTAGATGGTCTGGGGACTGACACCCGCGGCGTCCGCGATCGCCGCGATGGACGCCGCGGCGTACCCGTTCACGAGCATCAGGTCGCGCGCTGACGCGAGGATGCGGGCGCGGGTCTCGGCGGCCGCCTCGGTGCGGGCGGCATTGTCGTAGCCCCGGGCCATTGCGCGCTCCTATTGACTGGAATATGATTCAAGTGGAATACCGTTCCACCCGATAGGAGTCTACGACATGGGCAGCAATGCAGCGCTCCCGGCGGCCATGGCCGTCCTCGACGCGATCAACTCCGGCGACCTCGCGGTGCTCGACACCGCCGTGACGGCCGACTTCGTCGACCACGGCAGCCCGTTCCCGCTGCCACCGGGGCCCGAGGGCTACCGGCAGATCCTGGGGTTCGTGCACCACGAGCTGAAGATCCGCTACGAACTCGAGGACGTCGTGGAGACCGACGACCGCATCGTCCTGCGCGCGCGGGCGCGCGGCGTCGGGCTGGCCGGATTCCACGGACCCGAGGCGGCGGGGCGTCCCTACGTGATGCAGACCATGCACATCTACCGCACCGAGGGCGACCGGCTGGCCGAGCACTGGGGCGTCCGCGACGAACTGGGCGCGATG
>CALMPQ010000164.1 GCA_937872005.1 uncultured Propioniciclava sp. | reverse complement strand
GATGGCCGCATGGCCACTGACTTCGATGCCGCCGCCCGGACGTGGGATTCCCCCGACAAGCTCGCCCGCACGGCCCGCATCGCCGAGGCGATCGTGGACGCCGTCCCGCTCGACCGCGCTTGGACGGCACTCGACCTGGGCAGCGGCACCGGACAGTTGACCTGGCTCCTCGCCGACCACCTCGGCCACGTCACGCTCACCGACACCTCGGCCGGCATGCTGGACGTCGCGCGTGAGCGCGCGGCGACCGAGCCCGACCGGTTCGTCATCGTCGACCACGACCTCGCCGCCGGTCCGCTCCCCAAGCCCGTGGACTTCATCTTCTCGGCGATGGCGCTGCACCACATCCCCGACACCGGGGCGCTGCTGGCCCACGTGACGGCGTCCCTGAACCCGGGTGGTTGGGTAGCCCTCGCCGACCTGGACACCGACCCGCACAACCACTTCCACGACGACGACTTCGACGGGCACCACGGCATCGACCGGCACGCCCTCGGAGCCGCCCTGACCGCGGTCGGCTACGTCGACGTCGCCCAGCGCACCGCGACGCGCATCACCAAGCCGAAGCACGGCGTCGAACACGCGCACGACGTGTTCCTCGTCACGGGGCGTCGACCGGGCTGACCTCCAACTCGTCCACCAAACGCGCACGGGCCGTGTCGCGCAGGTTGCCGGCCTGCACCGCCGCCACGCCGGCGATGAGGACCGTGCCGCCCATCAGCTGCACCACGCCGGGCAGCTCGCCCAGCAGTAGCCACGCCCACACCACCGCGAACACCACCTCGGTCAGTCCCACGAACGACGCGACCGTGGGCCCCAGGCGCCGGGCCGCGACGAACCCCGTCACGTAGGCCAGTGCGGCCGCCACGACGACCAACTCCAGCAGGGGCACCCACCAAGGGAACATCCCCCCGAACAGGCGCTCATCGGCCGTGGAGGCCCGCAGGGGGACCAACCCGACCAGCCCCGCCACCACGATGGCCACGGCTCCGACGCCGAGCCCCGACGCCACGAACGCCACGGGCGGGATCCCCGACGTCTCGGCCGACGTCACGAAGTAGACCGCCATACCGAGGGCCGCGAACAGTGCCCACGCGACGCCGCGCAGGTCGGCGCCGGCCAGGTCGGCCGGGTTGAGCACCACGGCGAGGCCGGCCACGGCCACGACCATGCCCGCCAAGGTCATCGGCCCCGGACGCCGCCGGCTGCGGGCCCACACGTACAGCACCACCAACACGACGCCGAGGTACTCCAGCATGAGGGCGATGCCCACCTCGATGTAGCTGATGGCATTGAAGTAGGCGACCTGCACGGCGGCGCCACCGAACAACCCGTACATCACGATCGGACGCCACTTCTCCCGCAGGATCCCCCACCGGCCCCGCAGGGCGAGCGCCGCCGGGATGGACAGCAGCATCGAGGCCAGTCCCAGCCGGACCACGACGGCACCGGCCGGCGACCATCCCGCCTCCAGGAGCGGCCGCGCGAACGACCCCGAGGTCGCGAACATGGCAGCCGAGGCCAGCGCAACGACGAGCCCGAAGGCCCTGATGCCCGGTGCCTGCATCAGGAGTTCATCCCCCGCGCGGCGACGGCCCAGCGGTCGACGAGGCGTCCGTCGGAGAGCACCGAGAACTCGTCGACGAGGTTGACCGCATTGCACGCGTGGTTGGGCACGACACGCACGGTCGACCCCAAGGGGGGCAAGCCCTCGCCGGCCAGGTCGACGACGGCATGGTGCTCCGACAGGATCACGATCCGGGCGTCCGGGTGGTCCAGGAGGCGGCCGAACCCGGACGCCCACGCGGGCCGGTCGGCACCCAGCACCTTCGAGCCGGAGTCGAGCACGAGGCGTCCACCCGCGTGGCTCACCACGGTCGCGTGGCAGGTCAGGGCGATCTGGTCCCGGGTGCAGGATCCGAGCTCCCACTGCTGGGCGTCGTTGAACACGTACACCCCGGGTCGGGCCTCGGTCAGCCCCTCCCCCGTCGCCGCCAGGCTGGGCGTCGACCCGCCGGACAGCACCTGGGGGTCGATCCCGGCGTCCCGCAGCGATGCCGCGGCGGACACCAAGGCCTCGGCCTCGCCCCCTGCCGCGGCAGCACGCCCACCGTCGGGCGCGTAGCTGTGCCCGGGGAACGTGAAGGCGCCCAGCACCTCCAGCCCCAACCCGGACGCCAGCGCCGCCAGTTCGCCCGCATCGGCCGGTGCGACCCCGGATCGGTGGTGGCCCGAGTCGACCTCGACGAGTCCGGTGACGCCGGTGTCGACGAGGCGCTCCGCGGCCTCGAGCGAGTCGAATCCGACGCGGATGGTCGCCCGTTCGGTCAGCCGGATCAGGCGACGCCGGCGTCCATCATCGAGCCAGAGCGGGTAGGCGATGAACAGGTCGTCGAAGCCCGACTGGGCGAACACCTCGGCCTCGCCGATCGTGGCCACGGTAAGGCCACAGACGCCGGCGTCCTCCTGCATGTGGGCGATCTCGGGGCTCTTGTGCGTCTTCACGTGCGGGCGCAACGGCAGACCGCGGTCGTCGGCCCACGCGGCCGTTCGGTCGATGTTGGCCTGCAACACCGGCAGGTCGATGGCGAGGAACGGCGTCGGGGGCAGGCGGTCGGTCATGTCAGCGCTTGCGCTTCTCGCGGGCGCGCACCTCGACGTTGACCGGCGAGCCGACGAAGCCGAAGTCCTCGCGCAGGCGCCGCTCGACGAAGCGGGTGTACTGCGGGTCCATCTGGCCCGAGGTGAACAGCACGAAGGTGGGCGGGCAGGCCTGCGCCTGCGTGCCGAACAGGATGCGCGGCTGCTTGCCCGAGCGCACGGGGTGCGGGTGCGCGGCGGCGACACGGCCCAGGAAGGCG
>CALMPQ010000163.1 GCA_937872005.1 uncultured Propioniciclava sp. | reverse complement strand
GCGCCAGGCCGAGGCCGGTGACGGCACCACCGAGGGTCGTGCCTACCGCGAACGCCACCCACAGGGGAAGGGGGGAGGATTGGCCTCGAACCGAAGCCAACAGCGCCCACGCGCTGTTCAGGCCTCAGGTGCTCCCGGACAGGGCGACGGCCGCCGTCGACGCGGCGACACCCAGCAACGCCACGGGCCCCCACACGGGTGAGCCGACCACCGCGACGGCCACGAGGACCGCCCCGGTGCCGCCCAGCGCCCACAGCAGCCACAGGGGGTCCGCGACCCACTGGCGCAGCGTGCCGCCCCGCCAGGTGGGGGTGGACGAACGGGAGGTCACGGCGTCCAGGTCAGACGGCCCAGGGGCAGATCGTGCGGATGCAGGAACCGTTGCGGCAGGTCCAGCCGTCCGAGCAGCGGTACGTGCGCCCGTCGCTGAACTTCCACTGCCAACTGTCGTAGGTGCCGCCCCAGCACGCGTCGGGGCGGAACAGGTAGTGGGTGCCGGCGACGGCGGGGGCCTGCTTGTGCCAGCCGTTGAGGTTGCCGGCGGCGGTGCGGTAGCGCCAGCAGCAGCGCAGGTCGTTGCACATCGCCGAGGGGCCGCACTTGAGGCCCTTCTCGGTGTGGTCCTTGGCGTAGGTGGCGCAGGGTCCGGTCGTGGTGCTGGTGTAGTCGAGGAAGTAGGCGGCCTCGGCCTTCTGGGCGCTGCGGTTGACCAGCGAGAAGGCGCCGAAGGCGACGCCGACGCCGGTGTAGGCGGCCGCCTTGAACAGGCCGCGGCGCGAGGGGGAGGCCGTCAACCGGGCGCGGAGGTGCTTCTCGTCGGCGGCGGGCAGGTCGTCGAAGCGGAGGGTCATGACAGGGCATCCTTCCGGGCGGCATC
The DNA here is from genome assembly GCA_937872005.1 of uncultured Propioniciclava sp. Classification (GTDB taxonomy): domain Bacteria; phylum Actinomycetota; class Actinomycetes; order Propionibacteriales; family Propionibacteriaceae; genus Propioniciclava. The sequence continues at coordinate 6,481 of CALMPQ010000163.1, read as the reverse complement.
GTGGGTCAGCCAGTGGGTGAGGTCGTCGTGGTCGAGGGGGAGGATCACATCGGCGATGGTGCCGGCCGCATCCACCGACACCAGGTACGGGGTCGCCGGCACGCGGAGCGCGCTCAGCAGGTGACCGGCCCGCGCGTGGCACGTGGCGGCGAGTCCGACCGGCAGGTCGCCGCAGTCACCGGTCGACACGACCACCAGTTCCCCGGCGGGGGGAGCGGCGGCCAGGTCCTGCAGTACGCCGGCGCACGAGGGGCAGCCGGGGGACACGAACGCGATGATGCCCCCGCCCGCGGGCCGCAGCACCGCCAGGTCGCCGGACGCCGGCAGCGCCAGGCCGATCGCCGGCCCGGCGGCGCCGCCGTGTCCGTGCCCGGCGTGGCCGCCCCCGGACGCCTGACCCAGCGCGCGCCGCAGTTCGGTGACCTGCGCCATGAGGCCGGCGAAGCCGAAGGCCAGCAGCAGGATCGCCAGCCAGGCCACGACGAGGGCGGCGGTCGTGAAGTTCATCGGGCACCTCCGGCCGCGAGCACGAGGCCCTCGGGGTCGCGGCGCGCCACCGGCAACAGGGCCACCGCGATGGCGAGGGCCAGCGCGGCGCAGACCAGGACGACGGCCTCGTCGACCGGTCGGCCAGCCAGCCCCCAGGCCCCGGCGTCTGCGGAGGCCAGCGCCACCGCGGCCGATCCGGCCACGACCGCGGCGAGCCCCGCCAGGATGAGGGCACGGGCGGTCACCCAGGGGCCCAGCGGGGCGTCGCCGAGTCCGCACGCGCAGGGCACGCCCGCGGGGGCGCTGCGCCGGACGGCGAGCAGGTAGCCGCTCATGGCCAGGAACAGCAGCGTGCAAGCGGCGGCCGCGACGACCGCCACCACCAGCAGACCGGTCAGCGCGGCGGCGAGCCCGGCCACCCCGAGCGCCAGTTCGGTGGCGGTGAGGACGCGGGCCATCGGCGTCCTCAGTCGGACGGGGACCAAGCCGTGCGCGCCCAGACCGGCGATGAGTGCGCGGGGGTCGCGCACGTGCGACCACGCCGAGGCCAGGAGCACGAGGGCGCAGCAGGCGAGGAGGGCGGCGCTCATCGCAGCTCCACCAGGACCTCGGACATCACCTCGGCCAGTTCGTCCAGCGAGGTCTGGGGCAGGGGGACGCCGTACGTGACGAACTGGTCGCTCTCCAGCACGACGTGCTGGCGACCCGGATCGCCCTGTCGCGACAACAACCCACCGCGCACCTTGGCGCCCCGACGGCCGGGGCGCTGGTCGGGCACGGGGCGCCGGATGTCGAGCAGGAGCGGGTTGCCCGACGCCGGGACCAGCACCTGCGAGGCACCCTGCGTCCGGTAGGGCGACCAGCCGACCGCACCGTTTGGGGTCACGGTGAGCCCGCGCTGGTTGCGGGCCGGCGACAGTTCCGACAGGACGGCCGCCAGTCGCTCGGCGGACAAAGCGGGAGGCGTCGGCCCGAACAGCCGGTCATCCCCCACCTCCACGACGTAGCCCCAGCCCTCACCGCGCTGCCCGCCGAGCGGGCCCAGCCGCAGGGTGCGCCCACCCCGGAGTTGCAGCGACGAGGTCAACTCGGTGCCGGTGATGTCAAGGAACAGGCCGGCGGCCTCGGGGGTGCCGGCGTTCACCTCGACCTCCATGGTGTCGGTGAACAGGACGCCCACGGCGATGGGGGCCTCAAGCGTGGCGTGGGGGGCATCCACGCTGACGGGGGAGCCGTCGAGCAGGCTGAACTGGCTGCGCATGGGCGGGAGTCCTCGGGATCGGGGCGGTCGGGCTGGGTCCATCATGGACGGGCCGGGGCACGGGGTCCAGTGTCCGACCGCGATCCGGCGCGTCGTTCGCCCGGCTGGCTACGATCCGGGCATGGCCATCGAGATGGACGCGGACGAGTTCGAGGTGCACGTCACGGCTGCGCTGGACTCCGTGCCGGGCGAGTTGCTCGACCTGCTCGACAACTGCGTGATCGTGGTCGCCGACGACGCACCGCCCGAGGACCCGGAGCTGTTGGGCCTCTACGAGGGCATTCCGCTGACCGAGCGCGGCGTCAGCTACGGCGGGGTGCTGCCCGACACCATCACGATCTTCCGCAACCCGACCCTGGCGATCTGCGACACCGTCGAGGACGTGGTCGACGAGGTGAACATCACCGTCGTCCACGAGATCGCCCACTTCTTCGGCATCGACGACGACCGGTTGCACGAACTCGGGTACGCCTGACCCCTATCCTTTTCGGTCCTCCCCGCGTTGTACTGGGTGACACACCCTTGGAAGGCGGGAGCTCGCCATGAACCACGAGTTGCGATGGGCCTCGGTCCTGACCACGATCATCGTCGTCCTGGCGGGGGTGGCGGGGGCGCAACCGGCCCGTGCGGCGTCCGGCTTCGTCGACGTGCCACCCGGCACGGCGTTCGAGGCGGAGATCACGTGGGTGACCCAGCGGGGGATCGCGACCGGGTGGCCCCGAGCCGACGGCACCCGCGAGTACCGCCCGCTGGCCCCGGTCAACCGGGACGCCATGGCCGCCTTCCTGCACCGGCTCGCCGGCGCCCCCGCGGTCACCCTTCCGGCCACCTCGCCGTTCGCCGACCTCGCCCCGACCGATGAGCACTACGCTGCGATCATCTGGGCGTGGCGGCGGGGTATCACGACGGGCTGGGCCGCGCCCGACGGCTCCCGCACCTTCCGGCCCACCCTCCCCATCGACCGCGACGCGATGGCAGCGTTCCTGTACCGGTACGCCGGCAGCCCGGCCCACACGCCCCCGGCCACGACCCAGTTCTGGGACCTGCGACCCTGGACGCCCTACACCAAGGAGATCCACTGGCTGCGTGAACGCGGCATCACCACCGGCTGGGCCGAGCCGTTCGGGTGCCCGACCTACCGGCCGTGGGCCCCGATCGCGCGGGACGCGATGGCCGCCTTCCTGTACCGGTACGTGAACGGGGGGCCGGCGCCGGCGGCGACCACCTGTGGGGCGTCGCGGGCCGGTCGTGACTGGGAGACCCTGCCGACGACGTGGCCGGTCGTGGCGCTGACGTTCGACGGGGGCGCCTCCAGCACGGGGGTCGACCGCATCCTCGCCACGCTGCGCACCAAGGGCGTGCCCGCCACGTTCTTCGTCACCGGTGACTTCGCGCGCCGCAACCCCGACGCGGTGCGCGCGATGGCCGCGGCCGGCCACCCCGTGGGCAACCACTCGATGACCCACCCCGGCTTCACGACGCTGACCGCCGACCAGATCCGGGGCGAACTCTCCCGCGCGGACGCGGCGATCGCGCCTCTCACCGGCCGGACGACCCTCCCGCTGTTCCGCTACCCGCTGGGCGATCGGGACACGCGGACCACGACGGTGGTCAACGGGGCCGGTTACGTCCCGTTCCGCTGGACGGTCGACAGCCTCGGCTGGCAGGGCACCGGGGGCGGGCGGACCGGGTGGTGGGTGTGCCAGCGGGTCCTGGGGACCATCAGGCCCGGTCAGGTCGTGCTGATGCACGTGGGCGCGCACCCGACCGATGGATCCACGCTGGACGCCGACGCGCTGTCCTGCATCATCGACGGCACCCGCGCCCGTGGCTACGGGTTCTTCACCCTGGATGCCTTCGCCCGCTGACGTGGGCTCCGACGGTCAGGTCAGGACGACCGGGACCTTGGCCCAGCCGCCGAGCGGGGCCACCTCGCGCTCGGGCCGTTCACCCTCGGCCCACGCGATCCACTCGGTGGCGGCCAGCGCCTCCTGCACGGCGATGCGCAGCTCCATCGTCGCGAGCGGACGCCCCGGGCACACGTGCGGCCCGATGCCGTAGACGAGGTTGTGCTCGGCGTTGGCCTCGGGGTCGAAGGCGTCGGCGTCGGGGAACACGGCGGCGTCGCGGTTGGCCGAGGTCCAGTGCAGCTTCACGTGGGCGCCCTCGGGGATGTCGGCGCCCGCGATGTGCACCGGGCACGTGGTGCGGCGGCGGTTCGACAGGAAGGGGTCGTCGATGCGCAGGACCTCGTCGATGACGGCGTCCATCTCGGCGTCGCCGACGCCGCCGCGCAGGTGGCGCTGCAGGTCGGGGTTGTCGGCCAGGAAGGCGAACAGGACGCCGACGCACAGGGCGATCGAGCCCAGGTCGCCGCCGGTCCAGTTGCGCAGGATCGAGACGATCTCCTCGTCGGTGAACGGGCGCCCGTCCACCGTGTCGCGCATCAGCTGGGTGGTGAGGTCGTCGGGCGCGGCGTCGCCGGCGGCTCGCCGCGGCTCGACCACCGACCGGATGAGCGCGTCGAAGTCGGAGGCGACGACCGCCGTGCGCGACCGGTCACCCGACCGGGTGGCGGCGTGGTTCTCCGCCATCCAGGCCAGCAGGTGGGGCTCGAGCTCGGCGGGCCAGCCCAGCCACGCGCTCTGCCCGCGGACGGCGAACATCGCGCCCACGTCGTGCACGGCCTCGATCGCCTCGCCGCGCGGCAGCGCCGCGAACAGGTCACGCGCGATCCCGCGGAAGGCCGGCTCGAACGGGGCCAGGGCGTCCTGCGTGAAGTACCGGTCGAGGGTCGTCCGGGCCGCGCGGTGGGCGTCCCCGTCGAGGCCGTTGGGCACCTGAAGGTGCTGGGAGACGGCGCTGCTAAACCGTTCGGCGTCGTGCGCCGCCTCGACGACGTCGGCGTGCCGCAACAGCACCCACTCGCCGCGCGCGTTCCGCACGACCCGGTGGTCGGGGCGCAACTCGTCGGTGTACGCCCGCAGGTCGCGGCCGGCCGGGTCGAGGTCGTCGGGGATGTGGTCGGTCACGAGGGCCTCCTGGTCAGGGCGTTTCCTCGATCCTAGTCTTCAGCGAGCAGGGCGCGGATCTGGGCACCGACGCCGCCCTCGGCGTTGCTGCCGATGACGGGGAACCGCGCCCGCAGCGCCGGGTGGCCGTTCGCCATGACGAAGGGGTGCCCGGCGTACTCGAGCATGGCCAGGTCATTGGGCATGTCACCGAAGGCGGCGACCTCGTCGGCGGTGATGCCACGCTCGCCGGCGAGCGCCGCGATCGTGGCGGCCTTGGAGATGCCGGGCGCGCTCACCTCGAGCAGGGCGTGGCGCCCCTCGGTGACGGAATGGGTCACCTCGGCGCGGGTCCCCACGATCGCGGCGGCGCGGGCGAGCAGGTCGTCGGGGTCGGAGTCGGGGTGGGCCACGAGCAGTTTCACGACGTCGCCCGCCTCGTCCAGCAGGCCCGGCCAGACGCCCCGAACGGTGACCGCCTCCTCGTCCGCGAGCGCCATGGTCGCGTCGGGCACGTGGTTGGCCCACTCCCGTTCGGTGCGGAACACCCGGCCCTCCTCCAGGGCGAAGCGGATGCCGGGCAGCTGCGCGCCCAACTCGGCTGCGAGCTCGACGATGACGCTGCGGTCGAGGGGGTGCTGGGTCAGGACGCGGTCGGTGTGCAGGTCGTAGACGGCCGCGCCGTTGCTTGCCACCACGAGGGGGTCCGCGTCGGCGATGGGGGCCAGGATGCTGAGCCAGCGCAACGGCCGGCCCGTCGCCACCACGATGACGACCCCGGCGGACGCCGCGGCCAGGATGGCCTCCACGTCGGAGTCGGCGATGCGCCCGGACGGGTCGAGCAGGGTGCCGTCGAGGTCGGTGGCGACGAGGCGGATGGCGGTCACAGGCGCCGGTCCATGGTGGGGGAGGGCGCACCGGCCGACTCGCCCGCGCTCGGTTCGGGTGACGCGGTCTGCGGCGAGGGGGAACCCGACTGGGGTGACGGCGAGGCGGAGTCGGGGGAGGGCGAGGCCGAGTCCGGCTCGGGTGAGGCGGAGTCGGGCGACGGCGTCCCGGACCCCCCACCGGACCCGGAGGCCGAGGTCGGCACGGGTGGGGGCGGCGACTGCGGTGGGGTGGCCTGGAAGATCAGGATCGCGATGAGCACGGCCAGGGCCATGAGCAGCATCATGATGATCCACGAGATGAGGATCGACAGCCAGCCGGCGCGGTCGGTGCGCCCCGGCCACGGCAGCGGCCACTGGCGGGCGAGCCCGGGGGTGACCTTGTCGACCCACGGCAACTGGTAGTGGGGGCCGGACGGGGTCCCCGTGGGGGGCAACCAGCTCAGGTCGACCTCGGCGAGGATGCGGTCCGCCTCCTCGACCGCCGCGGCGCTGCCGTCCCAGGCGAGGCCGACCCAGGGCGCCTCGGGCGTCGCGTCGGGTGCCTGCGGGGTGTCGCCGGGGGCGACGAACTTGTGGCCGAGGCGTCCACCCTGCTGGCCGCGGCCCCCGCGGGCGAGGACCGTGTCGATGTGCATCCGGTCGATCGTCCCGGCGAAGCGGTCAACGGCCGCCGGGTCGGCGGTCGCGCCCTCGCTGAGCATGACGACCATGACATGTTCCCCGGCCTCGGAGTGCGCGGTGTACGCCACACCCGAGGGCGTCGCCGCGAGGCGGGCGTCCAGCCACCAGGCGCCCACCTTGGGTGGGTCGACCCGGAGGAGGGGGTGCAG
>CALMPQ010000162.1 GCA_937872005.1 uncultured Propioniciclava sp. | reverse complement strand
GTTCGCCAGCGCGATGACCGCACTGCAGCCGCTGGTGGTGCGCGGCGAGATGAAACTCGGTGCCGGCAGTTACGGCATCCTGCTGGGCTGCATCGGCATCGGTGCCATCGGCGGTGCGCTGTGGCTGCCATCGCTGCGCGCCAGGCACGATCGCGACACGCTGGTGCTGACGGCAACGCTGGCTTGTGCGGCCAGCCTGCTCGGCCTGGCCCACCTGCGCCAGCTGGCCTGGCTGGCACCGGTGATGCTGGTGAACGGGGCCGCGTGGATCACCGTGCTGTCCTCGCTGCAGATCGCCGCGCAGACGGCCGTGCCGGCGTGGGTGCGGGCCCGTGCGCTGGCGCTGTACATCGTCGTGTTCTCGCTCGGCATGGCCAGCGGTTCGCTGTTGTGGGGCGGGTTGGCCCAGCGTGCGTCCATTCCGCTGGCCTTGACCGTGGCGGCCACCGGTGCGGCCATCGCCGCGCTGCTGGTCTGGCGGGTGCGCATTGCCGGCACCGAGCAGCTGGACCTGCAACCGGCCGGCACCTGGCCGGCGCCGGAACTGGCAGTGCCGGTGGACCACGACCGCGGCCCGGTGCTGGTGACGGTTGAATACCGCATCGACGATGCCGACCGCGAGGCCTTCCTCGGCCTGATGCGCCAACTCGGACGCATGCGCAGGCGCGACGGTGCGGTGGTCTGGGGCGTGGCCGAGGATGCCGCCGCGCCCGGCGTGCACCTGGAGTATTTCGTCGCGGCCTCCTGGCTGGAACACCTGCGCCAGCACCAGCGACGACGCCACGATGCCGATCACCTGCAGCAGCTGCACCCCCGTCAACGGGCCGACGACCACCACGAGCAAAGGGGCGGCGACCAGCGCGAAGCCCATCCCGGTGAGCCGTTGGGTGAGTGCCCCGAGCAGGAGGGCGCCCGCGAGGAGCGCCAGGGTCACGGCGGCGGTCCCTCAGCCTGTCGAAGGGTGAAGGCCAGTTGGATCGGCTGGCGCTGCCCACCCACGTGCACCACCTCGTCACCATCGACGGTGAGCTGGCTGGCGTAGTGGCCCAGGGCGTCCCGCAGCAGGGCGAGGTGCTGGGGGGTCTCGATCGTCAGCTCCCCGCTGGCTGAGCTTGTCGAAGCCCCCACCTGCGAGACCACCTCCCAGAACGGCACCCCCAGCTCGGACGCCGCCACCCGGCTCGGCTCGTGCAGGGCGACGTGGTCGGGGTGCCCGTACCCGCCGTGGGCGTCGTAGCTGACGATGGCGTCGGCGTCGATCTCGCGGGCGAAGGTGACGATGTCGGCAGCGATGTCCGCGCGAGTGGCCGAGGTCAGGGAGTCGGTACCCGCGGCGTCCCCGGGCCCGGCGACGGTCTCGGTCTCGTCCAGCCAGCGCATCCCGGAGTCGGTGTAGGTACGGCGATCCCCGCCGAGGAAGGCGTGGTGACTCACCCCGAGCGCGCGGCAGGCGGCGGCGACCTCCTGCTCGCGGTGGACGGTGAGTTCGGGCGTCCCCGCCAGGTGGCTCAACGGGCCGGGAACCACCTCGCCCTGCTCGCCCCGGGTGGCGGTCAGGACGGCGACCTCGACCCCGTGGGCGACCAGTTCGGCGATCAACCCGCCGGTGGCAAGGGTCTCGTCGTCGGGATGGGCGTGCACGAACAGGACGCGCCGGGCATCGAACACATCAGCCATGGGCGCCACCCTACGTGCGCTCGGCGATGCGCATGGGCATGCCGCCCTCGGGGGTCAGGGTCCCCTGCATCACCCAGCGGGTGTGGCGCTCGCCGGCCAGACGCGGGGCGAACCGGCGGGCCAGGACGGCGAGCAGCAGGTGCGACTCGAGCAGCGAGAAGTGGTTGCCGATGCAGACCCGCTCGCCGGTCGCGAAGGGGTGGTAGGCCTGCGGGTGTCGGGCCGCCTCGGCCTCGGGGGTGAACCGGTCGGGGTGGAAGACCTCGGGGTCGTCCCAGAAGTCGGGGTGGCGGTGGGTCCAGAAGGGGGCGAGCATGACGGGCGTCCCCTCGGGCACGGGGTAGCCGCCCACCTCGGTGTCCTCGACCGCGTCGCGCACGTAGACCGGGGCGGCGGGCCACAGGCGCAGCACCTCCTTGACCACGCGCAGCGTGTACGGGAGGTGGTGCAGGTCGTCGAGGGTGGGCGTCCGGTCGCCGAGGACGTCGTCGAGCTCGGCGTGCAGCCGCGCGGCCACCCGGGGGTGGGCCGCAAGGGCCGCCCACGTGGCGGTCATCGTGCGCGCGGTGGTCTCGTGACCGGCGAAGAACATCGTGATCGACTCGTCGCGCAGCAGGCTCTCGCTCATGGGGGGTGCCGTCGTCGTCGCGGGCGTCCATGAGGCGGCTGAGCAGGTCATCGTGCTGCCCGCCCGACGCGCGGCGGGCGTCGATCACCCCGTCGATGTAGCCGTGCACCTCGGCGCGCGCCCGTTCGAACGCCCGGTGGGACGCCGTGGGCACCCAGTCGGGCAGGTGCGGACCCATCTTGCTCGCCGTGAACTGGATCATCGTTTCGACGTGGTCCTTGAGGTGGACGATGTCGGCGTCCGCCTCGGTGCTGAACAGGGCGCGCACGATGATGGAGGCCGTCAGCGCCATCATCTCCTCGCCCATGTCCACGACGGTCCCGGACGCCGCGAGCCCGGCCCAGCGCTGCTCCAGCTTCGCGGCGTCCGCGAACATGACGTCGGCAAAAGCCTTCACGCCCTTGGGCGTGAAGAAGGGCGCCATGAGTTTGCGCTGGCGGCGCCACAGGTCGCCGGTGCTGGCGATGAGGCCCTCCCCGGCGATGTAGCGGCGCACGCCGTCGTAGCTCGTGCGCTTGTCGAAGCTGCGTCGTTGGGTGAGGTTGACGTCGCGCACGGAGTCGGGGTGGACGGCGATGACCATGTCGCCCATCCCCAGGCGCAGGGCGAAGGTGTCGCCGTGGGTGCGCCAGAGGCGTCCGGAGGTCTCGAGGAAGCAGTGCCGCGCGATGTCGGCGAGCGCCACGGCAGGGTGAGGTCCAGGGATGGTGCGAGCCATGCCGTCGATTCTAGGATTCCCCGCATGGGACGACCTCTGCACTTCGAGATCCACGCCGGCGACGTGGAGCGCGCCAAGGCTTTCTACGGGGGTGTGTTCGGCTGGGAGTTCTAGGACTGGAGCGAGTTCGCCGGCATGCCGTACTACGGGTGCGTCACCGGCGAGGGCCCCGGCATCGACGGCGCGATCATGCAGCGGCACGGCGAGCTCGCGCCGGGTGCGCCCGTGATGGGGGCGGTGCTGACGATGGGGGTCGAGGACTTCGACACGACGGCCTCGGCGATCGAGGCTGCAGGCGGAGTGGTCGCGCTGCCCAAGCACGCGCTGCCCGGCATGGCGTGGCAGGGCTACTTCCTCGACACCGAGGGCAATGTGTTCGGCATCCACCAGCCCGATCCCGAGGCTCGTTAGGGCTCAGGTCGCGAGGGCCTCGCGGACCAGACGGAGGGCCGCGGCGTCCGCGATGCCGAGCGTGCGGAGGCGGCGCACGTAGTCGTGCGCGGCTTCCTCTGCCTGGGTACGCGTGGCCGGCAGAGGCGTGATGAACGAGCCGTGGCGTCCGCGCGTCTCGATCACCCCGGACGCCTCGAGCTCGCGATAGGCGCGTGCCACCGTGCTGGGCGCCAGGCCGAGTTCGACCGCGAGGTGCCGCACGGGCGGCAGCCGGTGGTGGGCGCCGAGGGCTTGGGTGGCGCGGAGTTCGGTGATCTGGTCCTTGATCTGCTCGAACGGGGGCGTCGCCAGGCTGGGGTCAACGCTGAGCATGCTCCACCTCGTCCGACGCCCACCGTGCGCGGTGCCGACGGGCAGCCAGCCAGGGGCCGAGCCAGCTGAACACCAGCGGGACGAGCGGGAGCGGGAGGGCCCACGCCGCGAGCGGGGCGGGGTCGGCGATGAACCACCGGCTGATCCAGGGCACGAACACGACCAGACTGGCGACGAAGGCGGTCAGTCGCGCCACCTCGTCGGCACGGCGGAAGTCGTTCCAGCGCAGGTCGGACGGCTGGTGCGCCACCTGCGGCGAGCGGGCGAGCCAGGACGCCCCGGCGAACCCGAGGGCGGTCACGACCCAGCCGCCACCGAGGATGACGGCCGTGGTGGTCATGCCCAGCCAGGCTTGCAGGTCGCGCCAGGCCACCAGGCTGACGATCGCGGAGAGGGCGGCCAGGACCGCCAGCCACCAGGCGGGCAGGAGGTCGGTGAGCCGGGTGCGCTGGGTGGTGGCGAGTCGGGCGCGCCCGTCGGGTCGGGCGCGGAAGGCCTCCCGACCCATCAGGGCCACCCGGGCCGCCGCGTGGCCGATCACCAGGATCCAGAAGGGCAGGATCCACCCGGCCGGCAGGACGGCCCAGCGCAGATCGAGCAGGAAGGGGAGGGTGGCGATGAGCGCGGCCACGCCGACCGCGCCCGCGATGCGTTGGACGCGAATCTCCCGGTCGAGCGTCTCGAGGGAGGGGGCGTCCTCGTCGAGTGCCGGGGATCTGCTCATCCAGTCGTGGAGGAGCTTGGCGCGGGCCGACTCGCGGCGCCTGAACAGGGGGAACAGCATCACGGCGATGATGATCGCGACGAACACGAGCAAGATGGTGACGCTGTCGTCTCGCATGGGTGGTCCTTTGTGCTGGGGGTTGTACTGATTGTGCCAGCACAATGTTGGGAGGGCAAGGCTCAGCGGTCGTAGAGCTCGCCGAGCAGTTCGGCGAGGACGGCGGCAGCCGGGGGTGGGGCGTCCCGACGCCAGGCGAGACGGACCGGGATGCACGGACCGTCACCGATGCGGCGGTGCGCGATGCCGGCGCGCTGGTGGTGGGCGATGGTCGCCTCGCTGGTCGTGCCGACGCCCTGACCGGCCGCGATGGCGTCGAGCCAGCCGTCGACGTCGTGAATCGCACGCACCTGGGGTTGGGCATCGCTCGGCCAGAGTTCGGCGCGGGTCGATGTGCATGAGGGGAATCGGGTTGGCGTTCGTAGCGTGCGGGCATGGATCGGGACCGGGCTGTGGGCATCGCCACCATGCTGGCCAGCGGGGCGTCCAACCAGGTGGGCGCGGGGTTGGGAGCGCTGGCGTTCCCGGCGATCGGCCCGGTGGGCGTCGTGGCCGTGAGGCAGTTCGTGGCCGGTGCGGTGCTGTTGGTGTTGGGACGCCCCTGCTTGCGTCGGCTGGGCGGCGCGGACTGGGCGCCGATCGTCGGCTTGGCGACCGCGTTCAGCGTGATGAACCTCACCCTGTACGTGGCGATCGAGCGGATTGGACTCGGGCTTGCGGTGGCGTTGGAGTTCCTGGGTCCGCTGGCGGTGGCGATGCTGACGTCACGTCGGTTGCTGGATGCCCTGTGCGCGGTGGTGGTCGGGGTCGGGGTGTGGCTGGTGACTGATCCCGGTCCGTCTTCCGACGTGCTGGGAATTGCGGCCGCCATG
>CALMPQ010000161.1 GCA_937872005.1 uncultured Propioniciclava sp. | reverse complement strand
ATCACGTACAGCGGGGCGGCCCACGGTGAGTGGTCCCCGCCGCTGATGGCGAAGGAGTCGGCCAGCGCCATGCCGGGGCCGACGCTGATGAAGAAGTACGCCGGCGCGCCGAGGGTGAGGAGCGCGAGGTAGCCGGCCCCGAACAGGCGCGGGTCGGGGGATGCGGCGCGCCACGCCTTGACCATGAGCCAGGTCGCGAGCGCAACCCCCACCGCGAGCAGGGCGACCACCCAGCGTGCGCCGAGTGACTCACCCCACTGGGCCATGGACGCCTCGATCTCCGGCAGCGACTTGCCCGGGACGGCCGCCAAGGGGTTCAGCACCAGCATCTGCACGCCGGCCCAAGCCGCGTACGCCGTCACGAGGATCGTTCCGACGATCGAGATGCTGCGCGCGGCCATGGACGCCACCGTAGGTCGGCTTCCGCTCCGGCGGATCCTTCTCCGGGTGGAACGCGGGCTCTCGGCGCGGGGAAGGCGGGCTGTCGGCGTCCCCGCGCCGGGCCGGCCGAGTCAGGCGACCTGGAGGGTCGTCAGGCAGGTGGCGTCCTCGGGGCCGGTGCCGAACGGCACGGTGCCCGTCTTGCCGTCGGCGGTCACCGTGACCTGGCCCTTGATGTTCTTGGGCAGCCAGAAGCCCACGAAGCCGTTCTTGTAGGTCGTGGCGTCCTCGTCCACGAGCACCTTGCCGGCCTCATCGACGATCTTGACGTGCACCGGGGCGGCCTTCATCTCGCCGTTGCAGGTGGCCAGGGAGTGGTAGAAGCACTCGTGGGTCTGCTTGGCGTAGGGCGCGATCGACAGGTAGAACTCGTCACCCTCGATCGGCACCTTGATCTCGCTGGTGCCGTTGCCGACGACCACGTGGTCGAACCGCACCGATGCCTTGAGCGGCAGCGGACGCGCCGTCGGGTCCTGGTCGAGCTTGTCCACGATCTGCTTGCCCGACAGGCCGGCGAGGCCCACCGCGGCCAGCACGTCACCCGACTGCCCCGCAGCCGGCGCGGACGCCGCGGGCTTGGCCTGGTTCGCCGCCGGCGCGGTCGGCGCGGGGGTCGAACAGCCGGCGAGGGCCACCAGTGCGGCCAGGGACAGCGAGACGAGGGACTTCTTCATGGTGGCTCCTCAGAGTGACTACGACGCTGTGTAGTCTACATACGGGCGGGGGGTATGCAAAGACGCGTCCGGCCGCCCGGGACGGCAACCGGGGAATAGGGTCGTCCCGCGGGGCGCTGGGCCCCACGGAGGTCGCCATGGAACTACTCGCCAGCTCGCCGCTGCTCGCCATCATGGTCGTCGTCGCGCTCGGCGCGGCGGTGGGCATGATCCCCTTCGGGCCGATCCGTTTCGGGGCCGCGGGGGCGCTGTTCGTCGGCCTCGCCGTGGGGGCGTTGGTGCCCGATGCCGGCCAGGGGCTCGGCCTCGTGCAGCAGCTCGGCCTCGGCCTGTTCGTCTACATGGTCGGCCTCGCGGCAGGCGAGACCTTCTTCGCCGACCTGCGCAAGCAACTCCCCCTGATGATGCTCGGCCTCGCCACCGCGGCCATCGCCTTCGGCGTCGCCGTGCTCGTGGGCCTCGGACTGGGCCTCGACGCCGGCTTCATCACCGGCACCTTCGCCGGCGCGCTGACCTCGACGCCCGCGCTCGCCGCCGCCACGGCCGCCACCGGCAGCCCCAACGCGGCCGTCGGCTACTCGATCGGCTACCCGCTGGGTGTCGTGCTCGCGATCATCGCCGTCGGCCTCGTGGTCGGACGCCGCTGGGCCGACTCCCGCGACCCCCGCAGCGCCGCGGCCGAGGGCATCGTCGCGACCAGCGCACTGGTCGAACGGTCGGCGTCCCTGCGTGAGGTGCCGGGCTGGAGCGACGAGACCATCAAGATGAGCTACCTCGTCCGCGACGGCCACACCCGCGTGCTGGCCCCGGGCGAGCACCTCCAGGACGGCGACCGCGTGCTCGTGGTGGGCGCCCCCGCCGCGGTGTCGGCTGCTGTCGGGTTCCTCGGTCGGGCACTCGACGAACAGCTCACCTCCGACCGCGGCGACGTCGACTTCCGGCGCTTCGTGGTCTCCAACCCCGCCGTGGCCGGGCGCACCGTCGCGCAGCTCAACCTGCCCAGCCGCTTCGGCGGCGTGCTCACCCGCGTCCTGCGCGGGGACGCCGACCTGCTCGCCCGCGACGACCTCGTCCTGCAGCCCGGCGACCGCGTGCTCGCGGTCGTCCCCCGCTCCGAGATGGACGCCGTCGCCCGCCACCTCGGCGACTCCGAGCGCAAGGTCTCCGAGGTGGACGCCCTCGCCCTCGGCCTCGGTCTGTCCCTGGGCCTGCTGCTCGGGGCGGTGACCGTCCCGCTCGGTGGGGGAGCGGCCTTCTCGCTGGGTGCGGCTGCCGGCCCCTTGGTGGTCGGCATGGTGCTGGGGGCGTTGCACCGCACCGGGCCGCTGGCCTGGGACGTCCCGTTGCCCGCCAACCTGACGATCCGCCAGCTCGGGCTCGTGCTGTTCCTCGCCGCAGTGGGGTTGGCGTCCGGGCCGGCCTTCGCGGCGTCCGCCTTCACCGAGACAGGCGTGCGGACCGGCCTGCTCGCCCTGGCCGTGCTGGCGGTGAGCGCGGTGGTGTTCACGCTCGGTGGCCGCCTGTTGGGGCTCTCGGCGCCCCGCACCGCCGGGTCGTTGGCCGGCTTCGTCGGGCAACCCGCCGTGCTCATCTTCGCCACCGGCAAGGTCGACGACGACCGCATCGAGGCCGGCTACGCCGCCCTGTTCGCCTTCGGCATCATCGTCAAGATCCTGCTGGTGCAGGTGCTGGGGGGCTTGTTGTGAGGACCGCCTCATGGGTCGTTCACCCGGCGCTCACGTGGACTCCCTAGTCTGAGCCCATGGAACGCACGCGCATCACCGTCGTCGGGCTCGGTTACGTGGGCATGGCCTCGGCCGTCCTCTTGGCCCAGCGCCACGACGTCGTGGCCCTCGAGATCAACCCCGAGCGCGCAGCGCTGGTCAACCGGGGCATCTCGCCCATCGAGGACGCCGACATCACGGCGTTCCTCCAGCGGGGCGGGCTCAGCCTGCGGGCCACGACCAACCCCGCCGAGGCGTACGACGGCGCCGAGTTCATCATCATCGCCACGCCCACCAACTACGACACCGAGCTCGACTACTTCGACACCTCCACGGTGGAGTCCGTGATCGAGGCGTCGGCGTCCGCGCCCGATGCTGTGGTGGTGATCAAGTCGACGATCCCGCTCGGATTCACCGACCGCATGCGCGCCGAGCACCCCGGACGCCGCATCCTCTTCAGCCCCGAGTTCCTGCGGGAGGGACGCGCGCTGCACGACAACCTGCACCCGAGCCGCATCATCGTCGCCGACCCGGGCCCGGACGCCGAACGCTTCGCCGCCCTCCTCCTCGAAGGGTCGCTGGACGACGACGTGCCCTTGCTCTACGCCGGCGCGTCGGAGGCTGAGGCGATCAAGCTCTTCTCGAACACCTACCTCGCACTGCGGGTGGCCTACTTCAACGAGCTGGACACCTATGCCGTGCAGCACGGCCTCGACACGCGCCAGATCGTGGAGGGCGTCGGGCTCGACCCGCGCATCGGGTCGCACTACAACAACCCCTCGTTCGGGTACGGCGGCTACTGCCTGCCCAAGGACACCCAGCAGCTGCTCGCCAACTACCGGTTCGTGCCGCAGAACCTCATCCGCGCCGTGGTCGACTCCAACGCCACCCGCAAGGACTTCATCGCCTTCGACATCATCAAGCGCCAGCCCAAGGTGGTGGGCATCCATCGTCTCGCCATGAAGGCTGGCTCCGACAACTTCCGGGAGTCGTCCATCCAAGGGATCATGAAGCGCATCAAGGCGAAGGGCATCCCGGTCGTGCTGTACGAGCCGCTGCTCGAGGAGGACGAGTTCTTCCGCTCCGAGGTGATCCGTGACCTCGACGAGTTCAAGGCGCGCTGCGACCTGATCGTCGCGAACCGCATGCACCCCGAGCTCGCCGATGTGGCCGACAAGGTCTACACCCGCGATCTCTACGGCCACGACTGACGCTGTGCACGGAGCGGGTGCTGGCGCCCTCGGGCTCGTCCTGGGCGCCCTCGTCGGACTCGTCGGCATGCTGATGGGATCGCATCGCGCACGCAGCGGCTCACCCGCTCAGATGCGGTAGCGGTGGTGTTGGCGGGTGGTGCGCAGCCCGTCGTGGGCTACCGGTGAATGGAAAAGGGGCTTGCCGCGGGTGTCGAAGGTGATCTGCCAGTGGTCTTCGGGTGGTTTCTGGGG
>CALMPQ010000160.1 GCA_937872005.1 uncultured Propioniciclava sp. | reverse complement strand
CGATCTGGCCTTCGGCGTCCGGAACACAGGCTCTCGGCGCCGGGAACACAGGCTCTCGGCGGGTCAGCGAGCCGCGGTGCCCTCGACGTAGTCGTCGTCGTGGCCCTTGACCCAGCTCATGAGCTTGCGCAGCTCACGGCCGGTGGCCTCGATCGGGTGCGCCTCACCGGCGGCGCGCAGCGACTTGAACTCGGGCGCGCCGGCCTCCTGGTCGTCGATGAAGCGCTTGGCGAACGCGCCCGACTGCACGTCGGCGAGCACGGCCTTCATGTTCTCCTTGACGCGGGCGTCGATGACGCGCGGGCCGGAGACGTAGTCACCGAACTCGGCCGTGTCGGACACCGACCAGCGCTGCTTGGCGATGCCGCCCTCGTACATGAGGTCGACGATCAGCTTCAGCTCGTGCAGGCACTCGAAGTAGGCGACCTCGGGCTGGTAGCCCGCCTCGACGAGGGTCTCGAAGCCGGCCTGCACCAGCGCGGACGCGCCACCGCACAGCACGGCCTGCTCGCCGAACAGGTCGGTCTCGGTCTCCTCGGTGAAGGTGGTCTTGATGCCCCCCGCGCGCAGCCCACCGATGGCCTTGGCGTAGGAGAGGGCCAGCGGCCAGGCGTTGCCCGACTCGTCCTTCTCCACCGCCACGATCACCGGGACGCCGCGACCCTCGGCGTACTCACGACGCACCAAGTGGCCGGGGCCCTTCGGGGCGACCATGCAGACGTCCACGCCGGCCGGCGGGGTGATGTAGCCGAAGCGGATGTTGAAGCCGTGCGCGAAGAACAGCGCGTCGCCCTCCTGCAGGTTGGGCTCGATGTCCTCGGCGTAGATCTTCCGCTGGTGCTGGTCGGGGGCCAGGATCATGATGAGGTCCGCCTCGGCGGCGGCCTCGGCGACCGACACCACGCGCAGGCCCTCGGCCTCGGCCTTCGCCGCCGAGGACGAGCCCTCACGCAGGCCGACGCGGACGTCGACGCCGGAGTCGCGCAGGCTCAGCGCGTGGGCGTGGCCCTGCGAGCCATAGCCGATCACGGCGACCGTGCGACCCTGGATGATCGACAGGTCGGCGTCGGAGTCGTAGAACATCTCTGCCATGTGGGTTGCTTCCTAACTAGTGGTGGTGGTCAGCGGACGCCCGGGCGAGCCCGGTCGACCTTGGCGGAACGGTCGGTGAGTGACTTGCTACCACGGCCGAGCGCGACGAGGCCCGACTGGACCAGCTCGCGGACGCCGTAGGGGCGCAGCATCTCCAGCAGGGCCTCGAGCTTGTCGGGGCTGCCGGTGGCCTCGACGACCAAGGAGTCCTGGTGCACGTCGACGGTCTTGCCGCGGAACAGCTGCACGATCTCGATGATCTGGCTGCGGGTGGCCGGGTCGGCCTTCAGCTTGACCAGGACGAGCTCGCGGCGGACCGCCGACTCCTCCAACTCGACGATCTTCAGCACCTCGACGAGCTTGTTGAGCTGCTTGGTGATCTGCTCGAGCACCGCCGGGGTGTCGACCGCGACCTGCAGGGTGATGCGGCTGATCTCGGGGCGCTCGGTCGGGCCGACCGCCAGGCTCTCGATGTTGTAGCCACGGCGGGCGAACAGGCCCGAGATACGCGCCAGGACGCCGGGCTTGTTCTCGACGATGACGCTCAGGGTGTGGGTACGCGTGCTCACAGGATCTCGTCCTCCCAGTCGGGCGCCAGGTCCTTGGCGATCAGGATGTCGTCGTTGCTCGTGCCGGCCGGGACCATCGGCCACACCATGGCGTCCTTGTGGACGACGAACTCGACCACGACGGGCCGGTCGTTGATCTCGAGGGCCTTCTTGATGACCTCGTCGACCTCCTCGACCGTCTCCGCGCGCAGCCCGACCGCGCCCATGGCCTGGGCGAGCATCGGGAAGTCGGGGATCCGGAACGAGTTGAGGTCGGTGTTGGAGTAGCGCTCGCCGTAGAACAGGGTCTGCCATTGGCGGACCATGCCGAGGCTCTCGTTGTTGATCACCGCGATCTTGATCGGGATGTCGTTGAGCGCGCAGGTGACCAGCTCCTGGTTGGTCATCTGGAAGCAGCCGTCACCGTCGATGCCCCAGACCACCTCGTCGGGCTTGCCGACCTTCGCGCCCATGGCGGCGGGCACGCAGTAGCCCATCGTCCCCGCACCTCCGGAGTTCATCCAGCGGCCCGGCTTCTCGAACGGCAGCAGGTGCGCGGCCCACATCTGGTGCTGG
>CALMPQ010000159.1 GCA_937872005.1 uncultured Propioniciclava sp. | reverse complement strand
ATCCGCCTCATGGACCCCCAGGTGATCGGCCCGACGTTCGACCAGCTCCAGCAGGTGCGTGGCTACTACCAGTTCCCCGAGATGCTCGACATCGACCGCTACATGATCGACGGCCAGATGACCGACGTCGTCATCGCGGCCCGCGAGCTGAACGAGGAGACGATCCCCGACCGCAACTGGAACAACATCCACACCGTCTACACCCACGGCCACGGCTTCGTGTCGGCCTACGGCAACCGGCGCCAGGGCAACGGTGAGCCGGTCTGGATCACCCGCGACATCCCCCCCGTCGGCAAGATCGAGGAGAGCCAGTCGCGCATCTACTTCGGCGAGCAGTCGAACAACTTCGCGATCGTCGGGCGCGCCGAGGGCCAGGCGCCGATCGAGCTGGACTCGCCCGGTGGCGCGCAGGGCGGTGGCGAGCAGTACAACGAGTACGACGGCACCGGCGGCGTCCCGATGGGGGACTTCTGGCGGCGCATCCTGTACGCCACGCGGTTCGCCGACATCAACATCCTCCTGTCGGAGCGCGTCAACGAGAACTCCAAGATCCTCTACGACCGCACGCCCAAGCAGCGCGTCGAGAAGGTCGCCCCCTGGCTCACGGTCGACAACAACGCCTACCCGGCGATCGTCGACGGACGCCTGATCTGGATCCTCGACGCCTACACGACGTCGTCGACCTACCCGAACAGCCAGCGCGTGCTGCTGCGGGACGCCACCTCCACGACCCAGTCCACCGTGCTGGGCGCCCAGCTCGACCAGCCCATCAACTACATGCGCAACTCGGTCAAGGCCGTGGTCGACGCCTACGACGGCACCGTCAAGCTGTACGCCTGGGACGACGAGGACCCGCTCCTGCGCACGTGGGCGGCGTCGTTCCCGGGCTCGGTGACGCCACGCAGCGAGATCAGCGAGGACCTGCTGGCCCACCTGCGCTACCCCGAGGACCTGTTCAAGGTGCAGCGCCACCTCCTGGGCCGGTACCACGTCGACCACCCGCGGGTTTGGTACGCGGGCACCGACGAGTGGGAGGTCCCGGTCGACCCGGTGCAGCAGAACGACCGGCTCAAGGAGCCGACCTACTACCTGTCGATCAAGTGGCCCGAGGACGAGAACCCGGTCTTCAGCCAGACCGCCGTGTTCGTCCCGCGCAACCGCGCCAACCTGGCCGCCTACCTGGCCGTGAACGCCGACGCCTCGAGTCCCGACTACGGCCAGCTCCGCATGCTCCGCATGTCCGACACCCAGCAGATCGACGGCCCCGGCCAGACGCAGAACGCGATCACGCAGAACCCCGAGGTCGCGGCGAAGCTGCTGCCCTACACGCAGACGCGTGGGTCGGCGTCCATCAAGTACGGAAACCTGCTCACGCTGCCCATGGGCAACGGCCTGCTGTACGTCGAGCCGATCTACACCGAACGCTCGGGCAGCGCGGGGGCTTACCCGGCCCTGACGTTCGTGGTGGTGCGGTTCGGTGAGCACGTCGGCATCGGCAACACGCTGCAGGAGGCGCTCGACCTGGTCTTCCGCGGCGAGGCGGGTGCCGAGACGGGCGAGCTGCCCGTCCCCGGTCAGACGCCGCCCGCCACGGGTGGGACGCCGGCACCGACGACCCCACCGGCCGCGGGGGAGACCCCGGCGCCCGGCCAGGCACCGACGGGCGTGGTGGACGAGGCGGCCGCCGTCGCGGCGCTGCAGCGGGCCGAGACGGCCTTCACCGCCGCCGAGGCAGCGCTGCAGGCGGGCAACCTGGGTGAGTACCAGGCCAAGACCAACGAGGCGAAGGCCGCGCTGGAGGAGGCCATCCGGGCGATGGGTCGCTAGATCCAGTCGCCGGCCGCCACCACGGTCGGGTCCCAGCCCGCGTCGCGCAACGGCTGCTCGAGGGCACCGGCGTCGCCGACGACCACCAGGGACCCGGCGGTGGTGTCGACCAGGCCGGCGGCGGCGTCCGAGGCGCTCTCGGGGGTGACGGCCCGGTACGCGGCCAGCTGGGCCTCGACGAAGTCGGGCTCGAGGCCGGCCGCGATCAGGCTGAGCACGCCCACGGTGACCCCCGCCGCGGTGGCGTAGCGCAACGGCGTGGTGCCGGTGATGTAGTCGCGGGCCCGCGCGACCTCGGTGGTCTGGATGGGGTCCGCCGCCGTGTCCAGCAGGGTGGGCATGAGGGTCAGCGCCTCGCCGACGACCTCGTTGCGGAACGACCCGTGCGTGTAGGTGTACCCACCTGACCGCAACGGTGCGTTGACCAGGCTGACGCCGTAGCTGAAGCCCTTCTCCTCGCGCAGCACGCGGTTGAGGCGACTCAGGTAGGCGCCCCCCAGCGCGTTGGTGGCCACCTGCAGGTCGGCCCACCGCGGGTCCTGGCGGTCGATCGTGAACCAACCCCAGCGGATGTCGGCCTGCACCGAGCCGGGACGGTCGACCAGCCACGCGGCCGGGGGACGCCCGGTGGGCACCTCGTGGGTGCCCGGCCCCGCGATGGGGTTCTCCCAGTGCTCGAAGATGTCGACGATGTCGTCGAGGACGCCGTGGTCGAAGTCGCCCGACACCACCAGCACCGAGCCCCGCGGGCCGTTGGTGGCGGCGTGGTACGTACGCACGTCGGCGCCCGTGACCCCTGCGATGCTGCCCGGGAGGCCGTGCTTGCCGCGGGAGGCACGGAATGCCGGGTCGACGAGGGCGCGGCGCAGGGCATGGTTCGCGCGCCCGGCACCCGTGGCCAACTGCTGCTCCAGTTGTGCCGTGTGGAGTTGACGGTGGCGCTCGACGTCGGCGTCCAGCAGTTGGGGCTCCATGACGGCCTCGGCCAGCAGGCTGATGGCGGTGCGCAGGTGGGCCCCGGGGACGTCCACCAGCGCGTGCACGTGGCTGTACCCCACAGTGGTGTCCAGCACGGCGCCGCAGGCTTCGACGGCCTCGGCGAAGCTCGTGCCCGGGTGCGACACCGTGCCCTCGCCGAGCGTGCTGGCGGTGAGGAGGGAGACCCCCTCCAGGCCGGCGGGTTCGCTGCTGAGGGGCACGTCGAGCATGAGCCCGGCCGAGACGACGTACTGGCCGGGCAGGTCGTGCAGGATGACGCGCAGCCCGTTGTCGAGCGTGAAGGTGCGTCCGCGCGGGAACGACCACGGACGGGGGCGGCGCGCCTTCGGCCGCTTCGGCATGCTCACCACTGCTGGGGTCCCATCGGTCCGCGGCGGTATTCGAGGGTCGCCCGCTGCTCGGGGCGCAGCCAGGCGCGGGCGGCTTCCCGGACCCGGTCGGCCGTGATGGCCGTGTACTCGACGATGCGGCGGTTGACCCGGGCCGGGTCGCGGTACATCGTCGCGTGGGCGCTGAACAAGTCGGCGCGGGACTCCAGCCGGGCGCACTCGGCGAGCCACTCGCGCTCGAACTGGATGTGGGCCCGGTGCAGCTCGGCCTCGGTGGGCCCCTCACTGCAGAACCGCGCCACCTCGTCGCACAGGGACGCCTCGACCCCCGCCAGGTCGGCCCCGTCGAGGGCGCGCGCGAAGCCCAGCGCCAGGGAGTTGCCCCAGGCCAGGGGGATGCCCGACATGCCGGCACCGGAGCACGTGGCCTCCTCGCGGACGAGGCGGCGGTAGAGCCGCGAGGTCTCGCTGCCGCCCAGTACGGTGAGCGCGATGTCGTTCGCGTCGGCGACGGGCGTGCCGCGGGCCGGCGTCCGCCACTGCAGGTAGAGCATGTCGGCCGGCACGGGCGCGGTGGTGACCCGCCGGGGGACGTCGCTGTGCGGGGGGAGCGGGCTCACGCGGCGGCGCGGGGGGACGCCGCGGGAGGGGAGGCGTCCGAAGTACTTGCGGGCCTTGGCCAGCCCGTCCTTGGCGGTGACGTCGCCGACGAGGGTCAACACGGCGTTCTCGGGGGCGTACCACGTGGTGAAGAAGGCGTGGGTGTCGGCCAGGGAGGCGGCGTCCAGGTCCTCCATCGAGCCGATCACCGTGTGACCGTAGGGGTGCTCGCGCGGGAAGGCCAGCGCCAGCACGTGGTCGATCGTGTCGCCGTAGGGCTGGTTGTCGTAGCGCTGGCGCTTCTCCTCCTTGACCACCTCGCGCTGGGTGTCGAGGTTCTCCTGCGTCAGGGCGGGCAACAGGTTGCCCATGCGGTCGGCCTCCAGCCACAGGGCGAGGTCGAGCACCCCGGTCGGGACGGCCTCGAAGTAGTTGGTGCGGTCGAACCACGTCGTCGCGTTGCCGGTCGCCCCGGAGCTCTGCAGCGTGTTGAAGTGGTCGCCGCCGGGCACGTTCTCCGACCCCTGGAACATCACGTGCTCGAACAGGTGCGCCAACCCGGTGCGACCGGGCTGCTCGTCGCGGGAGCCCACGTCGTACCACAGGTTCACCGCCACGAAGGGCACGGCATGGTCGGGGCTGATGATCACCCGCAACCCGTTCTCGAGCGTGTGCTCGTGGATCGGGTACCCGAGCGGAACAGCGGTGGTCACCCGCCCATCCAAGCACACGCGGGCAAAGGGTCCAGCGGCCAGACATGCCGATGGGGCCCGAACCGTGATCGTTTGGGCCCCATCGGATTCGTAGCGGGGAGGGGATTTGAACCCCTGACCTCTAGGTTATGAGCCTAGCGAGCTACCGAGCTGCTCCACCCCGCGTTGCTCAGACAACTTTACCTGCAACTCGTGCCCATGCCAAATCGGGCGTCGGGGGAGCGTGCAGTAAGCTGTGCCGCGGTCGAAGACGTAGGCCTTCTGGAGGACACATATGACCAAGTCGGCGGGCACATCGAGGCCCCAGCGCAAGGTTCGTCGCATGGTGGTTGCGGCGCTGGCCGCGGCGGCGATGACGCTGACCGCTTGCACCGGCGGCGGGGCGCCG
>CALMPQ010000158.1 GCA_937872005.1 uncultured Propioniciclava sp. | reverse complement strand
CGGCTGCCAGGCGAACTGCGCCGATCCCCCGTGTGGATCGGCGCCGCGCACGACAATCCGGACACGGCGGTCTTCGTTCCGCCGCTACCCCACGACGTGCCAGAGGCGTTGGCCGACTGGGAACGCTTCGTCAACGAGCCAGGGACGATGCCCACCTTGATTCGCTGCGCCCTGATGCACTACCAGTTCGAGACGATTCACCCGTTCCTCGACGGGAACGGTCGCATCGGCCGACTGCTCATCAATCTGATGCTTGCCGAAGAAGGCCGCTTGGAACGACCGCTGCTGTACCTCTCGGGGTACTTCGAGACCCACCGCAGCGAGTACTACTTCCGGCTTCAGAAAGTTCGCGAGGAGGGTGCCATCCAGGAGTGGCTCCAGTTCTTCCTGCACGCCGTGCAGCAACAAGCGTCGGACGCCAACCGTCGAGCCATCGCCCTGATCAACCTCCGCGAGCACTACCTCGAGGTGGCGACCGCCACCAGGTCCAGCCTCCCGCAACTCGTCACCATGCTCTTCGAGAATCCCTTCGTCACCGTGCGGAGCGTCCAAAATCGCACTGAGTTGAGCGATCAGGGGGCACGTAACCTCATCGGCCGCGCGGAAGCCTTGGGCTGGCTCCGCGAAACCTCATCGGCGGGTCGCGGAGGGCGCAACTACTGGCTGGCGCAGACGGTGTTCGACGTGATCGATGCCCCCATGGCCTACGCCGGCGACACTAGGACAAATGTGGCCAGTTTCGACCAGAACACACGTCGCTGAGGTGGGGCTTGATACCCAGGTCTGCGGGCCGCCGAACAGGTCTGATCGCTAGCGTGCTGTCAATGCACCTGCAGAGCAACGCATCGAACAGGCACTGATCAACGCCCTGCTCGACAGGCTGGACACCGCAGGGATGCACCGAGCGACACCGAGCAGCGCGACGTCGATCCCGCCCAGTTCCCTGGCGGGGCTGGCCCCGAGGGCAAGTTCGCCGGCCGCGGACCGCTCAACGATCGGCGAGCCGCTTCAGGTTGGTCGCGATCGTTGCGGAGTCCGGGACGCCGTCGGGCCGGACGGTCGCCGCGTGCAGCAACATTCCGTCGAGGTAGTCGAGGTAGGCGGTGGCGACGGTGTCGGCGTCCGGGATGCCGAACGCGGTGAGTGCCTGGGTGACGATCGTGAGGAACCGGCGGTGGCCCGGGGCGTAGTGCTCGGAGTCGACGATGAACAGCGCGAACCGCACCCGCGACACCTCCGTCTGGTGCGCGGCCATCGTGGTGGCGAACCGTGCCAGCCACTCGGTGAACCCCTCGAACGTCTGCGGCGGCGGGCCGAGGGTGCCCCAGACCTCGTGGTCGCGGGCCTCGATGCGTTCGGCGACGGCGTCGACGAGGGCCTGCCGGGTGCGGAAGTAGTTAGAGGTCGTGCCGGCCGGGACCTCGGCGGCGGCGTCCACGGCGCGGTGGGTCAGCCCCTTGAGTCCGCGCTCGGAGACGACGGCGATGGCTGCATCGCCGAGGTCCTCGCGCCGTCCCATGGCGAGCACCCTACTGTTCCCTTGCTGCGATTACTACATTAGTAGTAGCTTCGCGCGCGGCGGCCGCACGCGATCGGGTGCTACTCATGGGCGCGAGAAACACTGTGCCCGGCGCGTAACAGCGTTATCGGCCTGCTCGTTCTTCGCCGCCCCGTGATCTTCACAGTCCCACTGGAGAGTTGAAGCCTCAACTCAGAACGAGCAGGCCGATAACGATGTTCTACACGAACGACCAAAGGGGGTGCCCGCGTGATCGCGGACACCCCCCAAGTTCTCGGTGACTCACCAGTAGCCGATGAGCTTCATCCAGCCGCCACCGACGACCATCCACACCGCGATGGACGCCAGCGCCGCGATGAACGACACCCGCCACCACTGGCCGATCGTGTTGTAGCCCGTGCCGAACAGGGCCGGGCTGGCCCCGCCGGAGTACTGGGTGATCGGCGTGAACAGGTTCGAGATGTAGCCCAGCACCAGCGCCGCCATCAGCGGGGGCGCCCCCAGCACCAGCGCCGCCGCCAGGAACGCCGGGTACATCGCCGAGATGTGCGCCGTCGCCGAGGCGAACAGGTAGTGGCTGAAGAAGTAGACCAGGGTCAGCACGATGAAGGCGACGGTCCAGTCGAGGCCGCCGAGCGAGCTCGCGATGGCGCCCGAGGCGTACTTGATCAGGCCGTAGCTGTTGAGCGCCGACGCCATCATGAACAGGATCGCGAACCAGACCATGGTGTCCCAGGCGGCCTTCTCCTTGATGACGTCGTCCCAGGTGAGCACGCCGGTCAGCAGCAGCACGACCAGACCGATGAAGCCGGTCGTGGTGGCGTTGATGTTGAGCACCATGTCGCCGACCGTCCAGAGCAGGAGCAGCAGGACGAACGTGCCCGCCATCACCTTCTCGGCACCCGTCATCGGGCCGATGTGGCTGAGCTCACGCTTGGCCATGTCGACCACCTCGGGCGTGTTCTTCAGCTCGGGCGGGTAGATGACGTAGACCACGAAGGGCACGACGCGCAGCGCGACGAGGCCGGGCACGATGGCGCCGAGGGCCCAGTTGCCCCAGGTCAACTCGACGTCCTGCTGGCCGGCGAGCGAGGCGATCAGCGGGTTGCCCGCCATGGCGGTGAGGAACATCGCGCACGTGATCGCGTTGACCTGGCCCACGTTGATCGCCAGGAACGATCCCGCCCGACGGGCCGTCGGGCCCGGCTTGGACTCGTACGTCTCGGCCACCGACCGCATGATCGGGGTCATGATGCCCGCACCGCGGGCCGTCGCCGACGGGATCGCCGGGCTCAGCACGAGGTCGGCCAGCGCCAGGCCGTAGCTGACGCCCAGCATCTTGCCGCCGATCTTCGAGACGAAGAAGAGTGCGATACGGCGTCCGAGCCCTGTCTTGATGAACCCCGCCGAGATCAGGAACGCCATCACGATCAGCCAGATCGTGCCGTTGCCGAAGCCCATCAGGGCGGTCGGGTCACCGGGCTCGGCGGCCGCGAGCGGCACCGTTCCGGTCAGGATGCACACCACCATGCCCAGCACGGTGACCGCGCCCATGGGCATCGGCTTGGCGATGATCGCGACGATCGTGGCGATGAAGATCGCCAGCATCTGCCAGGCCCGCGGGGTGATCTCGACCGGGTGGGGCAGGAACCAGATGATCAGCCCCACCGCCGCCGGGATCAGCAGCCGCGGCAGGGAGACCAGCTTCAGCGCGCCCCGGGGCTCCGTGGCCCCGGGGGCGGTGGTTGTCGTGGACATGATCAGGTCTCGAACCGCGAGGTCAGCGGGCGAGCGCGTCGATGCCCGGCAGGACGCCGAGCGCACCCACGGCGTCCCACTGGGCGACCGCGCGAGAGACGATGTGGTCGGCCTCGCCCACGTAGTCGGCGGCGGTGACGAGCTTCTCGGGCAGCAGGTCGGACTTGCCCTGCTCCTCGGCGACGGTGGGCATGACCTCGTTGAGCGTCTTGCCCTCGGTGCGGGCGCGGGTGGCGGCCTCGTAGACGAGGTCGTGCGCGTGCTCGCGCCCCATCGCCGGGGCGAGCTGGATCATCATGGCCTCGGCCATGATCAGTCCGCCGTCGAGCTCGAGGTTGGCCTTCATGCGCTCGGTGTCGACGCGCATCTGCTCAGCGACGACGATCGCCTCACCCAGCGCGGCGCCGGCCAGGTTGCCGAGGTTCGGCACCAGGAACCACTCGCCCTGCCACTCACCGGCGGCGCGCTCGTGGCCCGACTCCTGGATGCGCACCAGCGCGGACGCCAGCGCCCCGGCCACGGTGGCCACACCGATCATCAGCTCGCTCGAGATGGGGTTGACCTTCTGCGGCATCGTCGAGGACGCCCCGCGGTGGCTGTTGTACGGCTCGAAGACCTCGCCGATCTCGGTGCGGGAGAGGTCGACGATGTTGCGGCCGAACTTCGCGCAGGTGCCGGTGATGGTGGAGCAGATCCAGCCGTACTCGCTGAGCAGGTCGCGGTCGACGTGCCACGGCACCTCGGCGTCGGCCATGCCGAGGATCTCGGCCATCTTCGCCCGGGTCTGCGTCGACTTGGGGCCCTCGGCCGCGTTGGTGCCGCCGGCGCCGTAGAGGGAGATGACATTGATGCGGTCGTAGGCCTGCTGCAGGCGCTCCCGCTGGCGGCGGACCTGGTCGAGCAGCGTCGCGGTCGTCGCGCCGAAGGTCGTCGGCACGGCCTGCTGGGCGTGGGTGCGGCCGGGCATGACGGCGTCCGCGTACTCCTGGACGCGCGCGGCGAGGGCGTCGCCGAGGCGGGCAAGCTGGGCGTCGATGGCCTGCAGGGAACGGGTCATCTGCAGGGCGAGGCCGGTGTCCATGATGTCCTGCGTGGTGGCGCCGTAGTGGACGCGGCCGTCGGGGCCGGGCGGGCAGTGCGCCGAGATCTGGCGCACGAGGCCCAGGATCGGGTAGCCGACGTTCTTGGCGTCCTTCCAGAGCTGGTCGCGGTCGATGTTGTCCAGCTGGGCGGCAGCGACGATGGCGTCGGCGTCCGACTGCTCGATGACGCCGACGGACGCCTGGGCCTGGGCGAGGGCGCGCTCGGCGGCGAGCCAGGACTCGATGGTGGCGTCGGCGGAGAAGATGTCGGCCTGGGCGGCGTCGCCGGCGTTCTGCCAGAGGAGGGAGAAGGGAGCTGCGGTGGACACGTCGTTGTTCCTTTCGGGGGATTAGCGTGGGAGCGTTTGCTGACATCTCTAGGGTGGGCCGCGCTGAGGTTCCGGCGCAATGGGTTGCGTAACCGGCAACGTTTGCGGACGTTTTGCAGGTTTGGCGACGGGCGGGTCAGGGGGTGGGCGCGGCGACGCTCTCGCGCAGGACGACACGACCCTCGACGATGACCTTGGCGAGCTGGTCGCTGACCGTGCCGGCCATGCGGTTGGCCAGGAGCTGCACCGCGATGGACGCGCACTGGGCGATCGGCTGGTCGTAGCAGGTGATCGACGGGGTGACGACCTCGTACCAGTCGGGGTCGCCGAACGCGACGACCGAGAGGTCGTCGGGCAGGCGCAACCCCCGGTGGCGGGCCTCGGTCAGGAACCCCAGCGCGATCTCACTGGACGCCGCGAAGACCGCGGTCGGACGGTCGGGTGCGGGGGCGTCCAGGATGCGCCGGGTGGCCTCCGCACCCCACGCGCGGGTGTGCGAGGCGAGAAGGAACCAGTCCTGCTGGGCGTCGATGTTGGCCGCCTCGAGAGCGGTGCGGAAGCCGGCGATGCGGTTGCGGGTGGTGGTGAAGCCGCCCTCGCCGCCGATGTAGGCGATCTGGGTGTGGCCCTGGGCGACGAGGTGGTCGACGAGGGCTTGGGAGCCGGCGGCTTCGTCGTAACCGACCTTGTCGACGGCGCGGCTGGTCTGCCGGTTCAGTTCGATGATCGGGACGCCGTCGGGGCTCGGCGGCAGGCGCATGATCGTCGGGACGATGATGATGCCGTCGACCTGGCGACTGCCGAGGCGGTCGAGGGCCTCGCGCTCGCGGCGTCCGTCGTTGGCGGTGACGGTGAGGACGACGCCGAAGCCGCGCTCCTCGAGCTGGTCCTGCAGGACGGACACCGTGCGCGCGTAGAAGTGGTTCATCATGTCGGGCAGCACGACGCCGACCGTGCGGGTGCCCGAGCCGCGCAGGGCCCGGGCGGCGACCGACGGTCGGTAACCCAACCGGTCGGCTGCTTCCTGGACGCGCCGACGGGTCTGCTCGTCGACGTGCGGGTGGCCGTTGAGGGCACGCGAGACCGTCGAGATGGCCACGCCGGTTTCACGTGCGATCTGCTTCAGCGTCGGGCTCACCCTGCACACGTTTGCGGGGTTTGCGGAGGGCGTCAAGGTGGGGCTGCGCGGACGGCCTGCCTACAGGGAGGTGAGCCACCTCAGAGCCACCTCGGCTGCTGGGCGATTCTTGGCGGGCACGGCGCC
>CALMPQ010000157.1 GCA_937872005.1 uncultured Propioniciclava sp. | reverse complement strand
GGCCCCCGTTCGGCTTCGTCACGATCGTGACCCGGTCGTCGGCGGCGGCCGCCATCTGCAGCAGCATCCGGCTTCGGTCGGTGGACCCGTCGTCGACGCAGATGATCTCGATGTCGCGCAGCGACTGGCCCCGCACCGACTCCAGGCAGAAGGCGAGGTACCGCTCGACGTTGTAGACGGGCAGCACCACCGACACCTTCGTCATCGACGGATCATCTCCCCGACGCGTCGCTTGACGGCGAACGCCAGGTCCTTCGGGCCGGCCGTCCAGAGGATGCGCGCGGCGCGGCGCGGGAGCGAGTGGTAGCGCTGCTGGTCCGCGTGGAACAGGGCCGGCGACCGCAGGATCGTCTGGAGGCCGATCAGCTTCCAGTGCTCGAACTCGCGCAGGTCGATCGTGCCGGCCTTCTGCTCGGCGAGGAACGCGTCCCGCGTCTTGCCGAGCAGCTCGAGCTTCAAGTGGGGTGCGACCCGCTCGTAGTTCCAGATGCAGGAGTCGTACATCATCGCGGACTTCACGGTGGCGAACTTGTCGCGCAGCTCGGGGCGCTCGTCGAGCCACCGCCCGATCTCGGCGTACTCGTTGAACACGGCGTCCACCTTGCCCATCGAGTTCACCGATGAGTTCTCGTTGTCCTGCCGGTAGTGGATCAGCGGCTCGTAGACATAGGTGACCCGGCGGGCGCAGGCCCACACCTTGAAGGTGAAGCCCAGGTCCTGGAATGAGGCCCCGGGGGTCTCGAGGAAGCGGATGCCGTGCTCGAGGAGGAAGCTGCGCCGGTAGATCGCCGACCAGATGGACGGCTTCGCGTGGAACACCTCGGTGTTGTCGGCCGGGTCTACGACCTTGCCGCACTCGCGCTCGCTGAAGGCCTGGTGGAACTCGTTGCGCACCGTCGGGGTCGACCAGTAGAGCCAGAAGTTGGCCTTCGCCACGTCGACGTCGAGCGTCGTGGCCGCGTGGTGCAGCGTCGCGAGGGTCTGCGGCTCGAAGAAGTCATCGGATTCGAGGATGCCGACGAACTCGCCGCGCGCCTCGTCCAGACCCCGGTTCATGGATGCCCCGTAGCCCGAGTTCGGCTTGTCGATGACGCGGAAGCGCGGGTCGGCGTCCAAGTAGCGCTGGATGATGTCGCGCGAGCCGTCGGTCGAGCCGTCGTTGATGCAGATGACCTCGAAGTCGGTGAACGTCTGCCCGGTGAGGCTGGCCAGGCACTCGTCGAGGTACCGCTCGACGTTGAAGATCGGTACCAGGACCGAGATCGCCGGGGCCGCCTGCTGCGCAGGGGGTGTGGGGTCAACCATTGTTCTCTTCTCCTCGCACCTGGTCACTGGCCCCGCAGGAGGGCCACCGCCTCGTGCACGTCGCCGTCGTGGATCATCTTGCCACGCTTCAGCAGGATGCCCCGGTCGCAGAGGGAAGCCACCATGTCGAGGTCGTGGCTGACGATGACCAGGGCCTTGCCGGATTCCTTCAGCTCGCGGATGCGCGCCAGGCACTTCTTCTGGAACGGCTCGTCGCCGACGGCCAGGATCTCGTCGACGAGGAAGACGTCGGGGTCGGTGTGCACCGCCACCGCGAACGCCAGCCGGAGGAACATGCCCGAGGAGTAGAACTTCACCTCGGTGTCGATGAACTCCTCGATCTCGCTGAAGGCCACGATCTCGTCGAAGCGGGCCGCGATGTCCTCCTCGCTCATCCCGAGGATC
Organism: uncultured Propioniciclava sp.; assembly: GCA_937872005.1. Lineage (GTDB taxonomy): Bacteria > Actinomycetota > Actinomycetes > Propionibacteriales > Propionibacteriaceae > Propioniciclava. The sequence goes on along the minus strand of CALMPQ010000157.1, from coordinate 5,330 downwards.
GCGCCGTTGAGGTAGACGTTCTCGCGGCCGGTCAGGTCGGGGTGGAAGCCGGCGCCGACCTCGATGAGTCCGGCGATCTTGCCCTGGACGAGGATCTCGCCGTCGTCGGGGTTCATCACGCCGGAGATGAGCTTCAACAGGGTGGACTTGCCCGACCCGTTGAGGCCCAGGAGGGCGACGGCCTCGCCGTGGTCGACGGAGAAGGAGACATGGTCGAGGGCCCGGAAGCGATCGACGGTGGCCTCGCGGCGTCCCTTGATCTTGGCCACGATCCACTCCTTGAGGGAGTGGGTGTGGCGGATGTTGAACACCTTGGAGACGTCGTCGACGATGATGCGCGTGGTGCCCGTGTCGGCCATCGCTCAGAGCTCCTGGGCGAAGCGACCGTCGAGGCGGCGGAACACGACCTCGCCGATCAGCAGCATGATCAGCGCCGTGACCCCCGCCAGCGCCGCGAACACGGGCAGGCCGGGCGGCTGGACGTAGTCGACCCCGTTGGTCGGCGCCCAGAAGCACCAGTGGAACAACTCGATCGCGGGGGTCAGTGGGTTCAGGTGGTAGATGACCCAGCCCGGGCCTGTCCCCAATGCCTCGGCTACGTGGTTCCAGTGGTAGAGCACCGGCGAGGTCCAGCTGACGACCATCGCGATGAGGTCGACGAGGTTCTCCGCGTCGCGCACCATCACGTTGATGGCGCCGAACAGCAGGCCGAGCCCGAGCGCCAGCACGGCGATGATCGCGAAGCCCGCGACGCCGGCGAGCAGCTGCAACGGCCCCGGACGCCACCCCACGACGAAGGCCCCCACCACCAGCACGACCAACTGCGGCACGAAGTGCACACCGGCCACGTACACGCTTGAGACGGGGAACAACTGGCGGGGCAGGTAGATCTTCTTCACCAGCGGGGTGTTCCCGACGACGGCGCGGGTGGCGTTGCCGAAGGCCTCGTTGAAGAAGTTGATCGCCACGATGCCCGAGAACAGGTACAGCGCGAAGTTCGGGACCGCGCGGTTCATCTGCAGGAAGACGCCCACGGCGAAGTAGAACACCGCGAACTGCACCGCGGGCTTCACGTACGACCAGACCATGCCCAGCACCGAGCCGCGATAGCGAACCCGGAGTTCCTTGTGCACCAGCAGGCGCAGCAGGTACCGGTTGGTCAGGGCGTCCCAGAGCCCCCGACCACCACCGGGCCGGTGCATGGCCTCGGGGGTGAGGGCCGTGTTCACGCGTCGACGCCCCCACTCGCGAGGGCAGCCCCCTCGGCGAAGTGGGGCCGGATCTTGTTGTCGAACATCGACAGCGCCGACCCGATCGCCATGTGCATGTCGAGGTACTTGTAGGTACCCAGGCGCCCGCCGAACAGGACGTTGGGCTCCGCGTTGGCCCGGTCGCGGTAGCGGAGCAGACCGGCGCGGTCGGCGTCCGTGTTGATCGGGTAGTACGGCTCGTCGTCGCGGCCGGCGAACCGGCTGAACTCGCGCATGATGACGGTCGCATCCTTGGTGTAGTCGCGCTCGGGGTGGAAGTGCCGGAACTCGTGGATGCGCGTGAACGGTACGTCGGGGTCGGGGTAGTTCATGACGGAGGTGCCCTGGAAGTCCTCGATCGGGAGGACCTCCTCCTCCAGGTCGACGGTGCGCCAGCTGAGCTCGCCCTCGGCGTAGTCGAAGTAGCGGTCGACGGGGCCGGTGTAGACGACCGGGACGTTGCCACGCACGTTGTCGCGGTTGACCTCCTGGGAGGGGTCGAAGAAGTCGGTGCCCAGCCGCACGTCGATGAGGGGGTGGTCGGCCATCCGCTCGAGCCACGCGGTGTAACCGTCGGTGGGCAGCCCCTCCCACGTGTCGTTGAAGTAGTTGTTGTTGTAGGTGTAGCGCACCGGCAGGCGGCTGATGATCGACGCCTCGAGCTGCTCGGGGTCGGTCTGCCACTGTTTCGCCGTGTAGTGCATGATGAACGCCTCGTACAGGGGGCGCCCGATCAGGCTGATGCCCTTCTCGACGAAGTTGGCGGGCTCCTTGTCCCCCAACTCGGCCGCCTGCTCGGCGATCAGCGCACGCGCCTCGGCCGGGCCGAGCGCGGAGCGGAAGAACTGGTTGATCGTGCCGAGGTTCACCGGCATCGGGTACACCTCGCCCTTGTGGCGCGTGTACACCTTGTGCACGTAGTTGGTGAAGCTGGTGAAGTTGTTCACGTACTCCCACACGCGCGCGTTGCTGGTGTGGAACAGGTGCGCGCCGTAGCGGTGCACCTCGATGCCGGTCTGCGCCTCCTTCTCGGAGTACGCGTTACCGCCGATGTGGCTGCGACGGTCGATGATCGTCACCTTCAGCCCCAGGTCGTTCGCGGCGCGCTCGGCGATGGTGAGGCCGAACAGGCCGGACCCGACGACGACGAGATCTGCTGTCACTTCTCCTGTGCCCACTTCCTGGTCGGTGAGGGATGCTTCGACCCGATCACTCTAGTGCCAACCGGTGAAACGTAGGCTGGCGGCATGCGGATAGCACTCGCCCTCGGCTCCGGCGGCGCCCGGGGCTACACCCACATCGGCGTCCTCGACGAGCTGCGGGCACGCGGCCACGAGGTCGTCGCCGTCTCCGGCACCTCGATGGGCGCCGTGGTCGGCGGACTCGAGGCGGCCGGGAAGCTGGACGAGTACACCGCCTGGGTGAGCACCCTGCGCCAGACCGACGTGTGGCGGCTGCTGGACCCGGCGTTCACCGGGCCCGGCGTGTTCTGGGGGCAGCGCGTCATGGAACGCGTCGCCGACATCCTCGACGGCGCGCGCATCGAGGAACTGCCGATCCCCTTCACGGCGGTGGCGACCGACCTGACCAACAGCCGCGAGGTGTGGTTCCAGCGCGGCTCGGTCGCCACGGCGATGCGGGCATCGATCGGCATCCCGTCCGTGTTCACGCCGGTGGTCGTCGGCGGGCGCCTGCTGGCCGACGGCGGCCTGCTCAACCCGGTCCCCGTCGACGCCCTCCTCGGGGTGGACGCCGACCGCACCGTCGCCGTGAGCCTGTCCGGACGCCGTGCAGAGGACACCTCGAACCGCCCGGTCACCGAGAGCGCGGACTCCGAGGGGTTGCTCGGTGAGATCGGCACGCTGTGGCGACGCGGCGTCCTGGAGTCGGAGACGGTCAGCACCTTCCGGTCGTGGTGGGCCGAACGCTTCGCCCGGGGCGAGGACCAGCCCGAGCTCGAGGCGTCCCGCGACTTCGACTTCGGTGAGCTGCCCAAGGGGCTGCGCACCTCCGACGTGGTCTCGCGTTCGCTGGAGACCGCCGAGGCGCTGATCACGCGGTTCCGGATGGCGGCCTCGCCGCCCGACGTGCTCATCGAGTTCCCGCAGGACATCGCGTCGACGTTCGACTTCCACCGGGCCGGCGAGTTGATCGCGCGCGGCCGGGAGAAGGCGTCCGAGGCGTTGGACGCCGCCGGGCTGTGAGGCGCGCGCGGTAGAGTCGCGGGCCGTGAGCGCATCGTCCCACTGGGTGTTGACCCTGGAGTGCCCCGACCGGCCCGGCATCGTGCACGCCGTGACCGGCGCCGTGGCCGCCGCGCAGGGCAACATCACCGAGCTGCAGCAGTTCAGCTCCGACACGGGGCGCTTCTTCATGCGCGTCCAGGTGCAGTCGGGCTTCGAGCGCTCGGCCTTCGAGGAGTCGGTGCGGCCGCTGGCCGCCTACCTGCAGGCCGCATGGCACCTCGACGAGGTCGGACGCCCCCGCCGCACCCTGATCCTGGCCAGCAAGGCGGCGCACTGCCTCAACGACCTGCTGTTCCGGCAGCGGTCGGGCCTGCTGCCCATCGAGGTGACCGGCGTCATGGCCAACCACCCCGACCTGCGGTCGCTGGCGACCTTCTACGGCGTCGGCTTCAGCGAGCACGTCGTGCTGCCCGACACCAAGGCCGACTTCGAGCGCGCGGTGCTCGACCGGGTGGACGCCGAGGGCGTCGAGCTGGTCGTGCTGGCGCGGTACATGCAGGTGCTCTCCCCCGACCTCTGCGCCGCCCTGGCCGGCAAGGCCATCAACATCCACCACTCCTTCCTGCCCGGGTTCAAGGGGGCCAACCCGTACCGCCAGGCGCATGACCGTGGGGTGAAGTTGATCGGCGCCACCGCGCACTTCGTGACGCAGGACCTGGACGAGGGCCCGATCATCGAGCAGAACGTCGCCCGGGTCGACCACAGCCACACCGTGCCCGAGCTGGTCGCGCTGGGCCAGGAGCAGGAAACCCGGACGCTGGCCGAGGCGGTGCGGCTCTACGCCGAGCACCGCGTCTTCCTCGACGGGAACCGCACCGTCGCCTTTCGTTGAGAACTCGAGCATCTCTCGATACCGAGATACTTGACGTCGAGTAACATCACGGAATGACAACGATTGAATACGACGTTGTGTAGTGGTATTGACGACCCCAACCACAAGGGCACTAGGGTGCGGCTGCCAGCCTGTCGGCAGGTCTGACCAACGGAGGTTCCATGACTGACCAGAACCCGCACTCCGCCCCTGGCGGGGCGCAGGCCAAGCCCAAGATTTCCGAGGATGCATTCATCGAGGTACAGCAGTCGGAGGAGTTCAACCAGCTCCGCAAGACGTTCCGCGGCTTCGCGTTCCCGATGACCATCGCCTTCCTCGTGTGGTACTTCGCATACGTGCTCGCCTCGGTGTACGCGAAGGACTTCATGTCGCAGCCGTTCGCGGGCATGCCCAACTTCAACCTCGGCCACTTCCTCGGCCTCATGCAGTTCGTCACCACGTTCCTGATCACGTGGCTGTACATCCGCCACGCGAACAGCAAGCTCGACCCGATCTCGTCCCGCATCCGTGAGCGCCTGGAAGGAGGGGCGAGCTGATGATCCTCCTCGAGACGCTCGGTAACCCGATCCTCAACATCATCATCTTCATCCTGTTCGTCGTCGCGACCCTGACCGTGGTCATCCGGGTGACGGCGAGCCAATCCAAGGCCGCGGGCCAGTTCTACACCGGTGGGGCCTCCTTCTCGGGCACCCAGAACGGCTTCGCCATCGCCGGTGACTACCTGTCGGCCGCCTCGTTCCTGGGCATCGCCGGCGCCATCGCGTTCAACGGCTACGACGGCCTGCTGTACTCGATCGGCTTCCTCGTCGCCTGGCTCGTCGCACTGCTGTTGGTCGCCGAGCCCCTGCGCAACACCGGCAAGTACACGATGGCCGACGTGCTGTCCTTCCGCATGAAGCAGAAGCCCGTCCGCCTCGCCGCCGCGATCTCGACGCTGGCCATCTCGTTCTTCTACCTGCTCGCCCAGATGGCCGGCGCCGGCGGCCTGGTGTCGCTGCTGCT
>CALMPQ010000156.1 GCA_937872005.1 uncultured Propioniciclava sp. | reverse complement strand
CTCGCCTACGTGAAGGAGCACCGCTCCGACGCCGAGGCCGAGGCGATCCTCGCCGAGGCGCTCGCCGGCCTGCGCGCCCGCCGCGCCGCCGGCGAGGTCATCTACTGACGCTCGCGGGTTCCCTCGGGAGCGGTCTGGCCGATGTCGGTCCAGACCTCGACCAGTTCGACCACCAGGCCGTCGCGCACTGTCAGGAACGACGCCACCTGGAAGCGTTCCTCCACGCCGTCGCGGCGACCCACGACCGACGCGCGCCCGACCGCGCGATTCCCGCTCGCCACGGCGTCCTCGAGCGTCATCGACTCGAAGCCGGGGTAGTGCGCGTTCAGCCGCACCCACGAGGCCTTGTCGAAGACCTCCCCGGTGTGCACCAACGTGCACCTGAAGTTGTCGGCCAGCAGGTCGGCCAACCCCGGCCAGTCGTGTGCGTCGATGGTCTGCGCGAATCGATGGAGCAACTCGAGGGCATCATCCATGGCGCCACTCTGGCACGCCTCTGGAGGGTTCGCCCGGGGGAGTGACCACTCGTTGACCACTGTCGCTCGGTTCTGCCGCGGCGTCGAGGCGAGAGTGGGCGTCGAGTGGTCACTCTGCCACCATGCCGTGCTTGGTGCCTGTCATATGTATTGCTACAATTGATACAAAGCTTGCGACGAAAGGACGACATGGACCTCATCTTCGCCGTGTTCATCGCAGCCCTGGGCGTCACGCTCGCCAACAGCCGGGCCCTGATGCCCGACTACATGCTGGCCGAGCGGTTCGTGCGGCACGGCGTCTTCAAGGGCCACGGCCACCCGGACGCCGACGCCCCGGCGCAGTTCGTGGCCCGGGTCCGCGCCCGGGAACGCACGGCTGTCCTGTTCAGCGTGCTGATGGTGATCCCGGCGATCGCCTTCGTGCTGCGACTCCCGCAGCCGACGATGGGTCTCCCGGTGATGGCGGCCGTGGCCGTCGCGGCCCGCGGGGTGACCCTGGCCGTCCTGGGTGCGCACGAGGCGCGCCAGTCTGCGGACGGCCCGCGGGTGTCACGGGGCCGCGTGGTGGGCCTGGCCGACTTGGTCCCGCGCTGGGCCGTCGCTGTCATCGTCTTCGCCCAGGTCGGCAGCGCTGCGGCAGCCACCCTGCTCGTCGACGGTCCGGCCTGGCTGCCGTGGGCGCTCGGCGGCAGCATCGCCGTGACGGCCGCCACGGGAGCCATGGCCGCGTGGCTGGCCCGCCAGCCGCAGCGCGCCGAGGACGCGATCGCCCTCGCCTGGTCCGACTCCTTCCGGCGCGAGGACGTCGTGGGCCTGCTCATGCTGGGCCGCCTCGTCACGCTGCTCGTCTGCGCGCTCCTCATCGGTTTCCCGGCCTCGGGACCCGTCGGGATCGTGGCGTGGGGCGCGATGGCCGTCATCGGCGCCACCCTCATCATCGCGGACAGCGCCTCCCGCCGCCGCGCCTCCCAACGTCTCGGCCAGCCTGGGTTCAGCGATGCTCACCGTTGACCCCAGCCTGCCGGTCCCGCCGTTCGAGCAGATCAAGCAGCAGATCACGGTCGCCCGGGACACGGGTGAGTTCCCCGCCAACCACCGGCTCCCGCCCGTCAGGCACCTCGCGGCCGAACTCGGCATCGCCCCCAACACCGTCGCGCGCGCGTACCGTGAGCTCGAGGCGTCCGGGGTCATCGAAACGCGGGGGCGCGCAGGAAGCTTCGTCACCGGCACGGCCGAGTCCGCCGAGAAGGCCGGCGCCGCCGCGGCGCGCGAGTACCGCGATGCCCTGCTGCGGCTCAACCTGGGCCCGCAGGACGCCCTGAGGTTGCTGCGCGCGGTGCTCGCCGAGGCCTGAACCCAAGCCCTCGGCGCACGAAACCCAAGCCCTCGGCGGAATCGACCCAAGCCCTCGGCGGGCGGGTGGGTCAGAAGGTGCAGTCGTGGTAGGGGATCCCTGAGGCGGCGGCCCGGTCGAGCAGCCACAACGTCTTCTCCCGGCCCCGGACCACCCCCCCGGGCAGCGACTCATCGCCGTCGTGGGAGCGCGCCACGGCGTCCGCCTTGTCGGCGCCGGCGACGAGGAACCACACCTCCCGGCTGCGGCTCAACGTCGGCACCGTCAGGCTGATCCGGGACGCCGGCGGCTTGGGTGAGTCGTTCACCCCGATCACGGTGTGCGTGGTCGGCTCGAACGAGGGGTGGTTCGGGAAGATCGAGGCCACATGCCCGTCCTCGCCCAGGCCCAGCAGGCAGATGTCGAACACGGTGTCGCCGAGTTCCTTGGCATAGGTCAGCGCCGAGGCGTCGGCGTCGGCGATGCCGTCAGCCGCGGGCATCGAGTGCGTGTGGGCCGACGTGACGGGCAGCGTTCGGGCCAGGAGGGCCAGGGTGTGCCCGGCATTGCGGTCGGGGTCCTCGGTCGGCACGAACCGCTCGTCGCCCCACCACAACTCGATGCGTGACGGGTCGAGGTCGGAGTCGGGCACCAGGTCGGCGAACGCATCGTAGATGCGGTTGGCGATGCGGCCGCCGGTGAGGCACAGGTGAACGGGCCCCTCGGTGGCGGCCTGCAGCTCGACCAGCCGCGCCATCAACCGCTCGGCGACACCTTCGGTCAGGTCGGCGCCCGTGGCCCACCGCTCGATGACGTCCACGTCAGGCCCCGCCGTTGTTGCGGCGGACGTTCGAGGCCAGACACGCCATCGACTGCTGGAACACCTTGTCGGTGTCGAGCCGACGCAGTTCCTCGGTGATCAGCGCGCTGATCTCGCGGCGGCGCAGGGCGACCGAGCGCGGGGGCGTCCGCGGGGCGGTGAAGGTGGCCATCTTGCCGTCGCCCCGCTCGAGGACGATGTCGCCCTCGGCCGTGGCGAGCCGCACCGACGTGATGCCGGGCCCGTCGCTGGTGACGAAGGCGGCATCGAGCCCCAGACGCGACCCCAGCCATGCGGCCAGGAGCAGGCCGGCCGCGTTGTGCTCGGCGGCTTCCACGGTGGCACCGACCACGGGTGCTTGGTGGGTGTCCAGGGCGGCGGCCAGCAGGGCGCGCCACGGGGTGAGCCGCGTCCAGGTCAGGTCGGTGTCACCGGCCGCCAGGCCCTCGGCCCGGGCCAGCAGCCGGCCGAGCGGGTCCGTCGACCCCATGGCGTCCGTGATCCGACGCTGGGCGAGGGAGCCCAGGGGATCCTCGGAGACGGGCTCGGGCGCCTCGCGCGGCCACCAGGCGATGACGGGGGAGTCGGGCAGCAGCAGCGGCAGCAACGTCGAGCTCTTGTGGTGCGCCACCTCGCCATGGAACCGCAGCGAGATGATCTCGCCGGGCACCTCGTCGCCGATGTGCAACTCCGCGTCCAGCCGGTCGGCCTTCGCCGAGCCGTCGGTGGTCACGATGATGCGCGAGGGGTGCTCGCGGCCGGCCTCGACGCAGGCGTCGAAGACCTCGTCGTACTCCGCGGCCGGCGTGTCGACCAGCAGCGTGAAGACCATGCCGGACGCCGCGCCGACGCTCTCGCGCGCCGCCATGATGGCGTTCTGGATGCCCTGGGCGGTGGTGTCCTTGAGCGTGGTGATCATGGATGAATCCTCTCGTCAGGGACGGCGCCAGGTGAACCCGTCGCGCTCGAGCATCGCACGACCGGACGCGGGACCCCACGTGCCGGCGGCGTAGCCCTCGGGCTGGTGGTCCTTGTCGGCCCAGTAGTCGAGGATCGGGTCGAGGATCTTCCAGCTCAACTCCACCTCGGTGTGCTGCGGGAACAGCGGGGGGTCGCCGAGCAACACGTCGAGGATCAGCCGCTCGTACGCCTCGGGGCTGGATTCGGCGAAGCTGGTGCCGTAGTTGAAGTCCATCGTGACATCGCGGATCTCCATCTGCGTCGCCGGCACCTTCGCGCCGAACCGCATCGTGATCCCCTCGTTGGGCTGGATGCGCAGCACCAGGGCGTTCGCGCCCAGCTGCTCGGTGTCGGACAGGTGGAACGGCAGGTGCGGCGCCGGGCGCAGCATCAGCGCGATCTCGGTCACGCGGCGCGGCATGCGCTTGGCGGCCCGCAGGTAGAACGGACGCCCCGCCCACCGCCGGTTGTCGATGTCGACCCGGAACGCGGCGTACGTCTCGGTCTGGGAGTCGGGCGCGATGCCGTCCTCCTCGAGGTAGCCCTTCACCTTCTGGCCACCGGCCCAGCCGGCCGTGTACTGGCCGCGGGCGGTGTGGCTCTTCAGGTTGATGGGCGCGCGCGCGGCGGCCAGCACCTTCTCCTTCTCGGCGCGCAGGTTGCCGGCCTCGAAGGACGCCGGCTCCTCCATGGCGACCAGGGCCAGCAGCTGGAGGAGGTGGTTCTGGATGACGTCGCGGGCCGCGCCGATGCCGTCGTAGTAGCCCGCGCGGCCGCCGATGCCGATGTCCTCGGCCATCGTGATCTGCACGTGGCTGACGTAGTTGCGGTTCCACAGCGGCTCGAACAGCTGGTTGGCGAACCGCAGCGCCAGCATGTTCTGGACCGTCTCCTTGCCCAGGTAGTGGTCGATGCGGAACACCGAGTCAGAGTTGAAGACCGACGAGACCTTCTCCTCCAGTTCGCGGGCGCTGGCCAGGTCGTGCCCGAAGGGCTTCTCGATGACCACCCGGTTCCAGGGCGTGTTCTTGCTCTTGTCGACGAGGCCGTGGCGCCGCAGCTGCTCGATCACCTGGTCGAAGCCGGCAGGGGGGATGGACAGGTAGAAGGCGTGGTTGCCCTCGGTGCCCTGGGTCTCGTCGACTTCGCGCAGGGTCTCCTTCAGCGCCTGGAAGCCCTCGTCGGAGTCGAAGCCACCGGTCACGAAACGGATGCCCTCGGCGAGCTGGCGCCAGACCTCGGCGCGGAAGGGTGTCCGGGCGCGCTGCTTGACCGACTCCAGCACGTAATCGGTGAACTGCTCGTCGTCCCAGTCGCGCCGGCCGTAGCCCACCAGGCTGAACCCCGGGGGCAGCAGGCCCCGGTTGGCCAGGTCGTAGATCGCAGGCAGAAGCTTCTTCTGCGCAAGATCGCCGGTCACCCCGAACATGACCAGGGCACAGGGCCCGGCCACGCGGGGCAACCGGCGATCGGATGCGTCACGCAGGGGGTTGACGTAGGTATCGGTCACGGGCAGATCCTAGCTTCCAGCCCCCTCGCCCACTGGGGTTCAGCCTTCAGCGGACTCCAGCGCCTTGGTGACGGCGGTCACGAGCTCGTTGTCCCACGAGACGACGAACTTGCTGACGCCCTCGTCCTCGAGCACCTTGAAGACGTCGTCGAGGTCGACCCCGACGGCGTCGATCGCGTCGAGCACCTTGACGCCGTCGGCGCCGGTGCCCTCCATCGGCGCGCCGACCTCGCCGTGGTCGGCGAAGGCGAGCAGGGTCTTCTCGGGCATGGTGTTGACGACGCCCCGGGCGGTCAGGTCGGACACGTAGAGGGTGTCGGAGTACGACGGGTCCTTGGTGCCGGTGGACGCCCACAGCGGGCGCTGCTTGTTCGCGCCCTTGGCCTCGAGGGCCTTGAAGCGGTCGGAGGAGAAGACCTCCTCGAACGCGGCGAGCGCGACCTGGCCGTTGGCGATGGCCGCCTTGCCCTTGAGGGCGAGGGCCTCGTCGGTGCCGATCTCGGTGAGGCGCTTGTCGATCTCGGTGTCGACGCGGCTGATGAAGAACGACGCCACCGAGTGGATCTTCGAGAGGTCCTTGCCCGCGGCGTCGGCCTGCTCCAGGCCGGCGAGGTAGGCGTCCATGACCGCGCGGTAGCGGTCCTCGGAGAAGATCAGGGTGACGTTGACCGAGATGCCCCGGCCCAGCGTCTCGGTGATCGCCGGCAGGCCCTCGAGGGTCGCGGGGATCTTGACGAGCACGTTCTCGCGGTCGACCAGGTCGTAGAGCTCCTGGGCCTCGTCGATCGTGGCCTGGGTCTCGTAGGCGAGCCCGGGGGAGACCTCGATCGACACGCGGCCGTCGTACCCGCCGGTCGCGTCGTAGATGCCGCGGAACAGGTCGCAGGCGTCCTGCACGTCCTTGGCCCAGAGCTGCTTGATGGCGGTCGGCACCGAGGTGTCCTTCGGGAGGGCCTTGATGTCGGCCTCGTACTGGTCGCCGCCGGTCAGGGCCGCGGCGAAGATGGTCGGGTTGGTGGTGACACCGGTGACCGACTTGTCGTCGATGAGCTCCTGGAGGTTGCCGCTCTGCAGGCGGGTGCGGGAGAGGTCGTCGAGCCAGATCGAAACGCCGGCGTCCGCGAGCGCCTTCATACGAGCATTCATGGGTTCTCCTGTGGTTGCGTGCCTGGTTGGCGTCCCGTGACGCCCACGCCCTCGACTCTACTGTCCGTCCCCACGAAGAGGGCGGGCAATCGTGGAATCGCCTCCCAAGCCGGGTGGCGTACACTGAGCCCGCAGTTGCCGAGCCCCGCACGGGGGGTCGAGCCCCCCAACCACGACGAAGTCGGAGGCCGTGATGCACCCAACCCGGACGGAGGCGCCCGTCGCCGCCCAGCCCGGTGCGCTCGGCAGCCTCAAGGCCTACGTCGGCCTCACCAAGCCGCGCATCATCGAGCTGCTCCTGGTGACGACCTTCCCCGCGATGTTCCTGGCCGCGGGCGGCTTCCCGCCGCTGGCCCTGGCCGCGATCACCTTCATCGGTGGCACCCTGTCCGCGGCGTCCGCCAACGTGTTCAACTCGGTGCTGGACGCCGACATCGACGAGCAGATGCGCCGCACGCGCCGCCGCCCCATGGTGCGCGACCAGGTCAGCAAGCGCGCCGCGTACACGTTCGGCGTCGTGTTGGGCGTGATCTCGACGCTGATGCTCGGGTTCGGGGCGAACTGGCTCGCCGCCGCCCTGTCGGTGACGGCGATCCTCTACTACGTGTTCGTCTACACCGTGTGGCTGAAGCGCCGCACCGCGCAGAACATCGTGTGGGGCGGCGTGGCCGGCTGCTTCCCCCCGCTCATCGGCTGGACGGCCATCACCGGGTCGATGTCCTGGCCGCCGCTGATCCTCTTCCTCATCGTCTTCTTCTGGACGCCGCCGCACACCTGGGCGCTCGGCCTGCGGTACCGCGAGGACTATGCCTCCGTCGACGTCCCGATGCTGCCCGTGGTCAAGGACGCCCCGCACGTGGCCCAGCAGATCCTGGCCTACTCGGTCGTGACCGTGCTCGTCTCGCTCGCGCTGTGGCCGGTGACCCCGACAGGCTGGGTCTACCCGGTCGTCGCCGCGGTGGCCGGCGCCTGGCTGATCTGGGAGTCGGTGGCCCTGCTCAACCGCGCCCGCGCCGGCCTGCGGGACGCCGCGCTCAAGCCCATGCGCCTCTTCCACTGGTCGAACAGCTACCTGGCGATCGTGTTCATCGCCGCGGCCGTCGACCCGCTCATCTTCTGACGGGCGGCCTCACTCGGCCGGCGCCGCCTCGGCGAGCTGCTCGGCGATGTCGGCCACGAACTGTTCGATCGCCTCGGCCCCCTCCACGGGCCCACCCGCCAACAGGCCGTCCGCACCCAGCAGGACCGCGCTCGGGCTGCCGTGCAGGGCGAGGGCCTTCTGCGTGAGTCCCGCGTGGTCGTAGGCGACCGCGCCCTCGGGCCGGAGGCCCTCGGGCAGCGTCTCGGGCTTCATCGAGCTCAGCAGGCGCACCTCGAGCTGGGGCAGTTGCTCCCGCCAGCGCTCCACGGACGCCGCAGCCTCGCGTGAGGTGCTGCACAGGCAGTTGATGCTGACCAGCAGCGCCGCCGTCCGGGACGTCAGCTCGTGCAGGGTGCGGGGCTGGCCGTCGGCGTCCACGACCACGGCCTGCGGGATGGTGGTGCGCTCGTAGGAGAACTCGTCGTCGTCGGGCTCCTCGACCGGCCGCCGCGGCTCGGGTTCGGGGTCGGGTTGCGTCTCGACGACGGGCTCGGTGGCGGGCGTGCCCGAGGTCGAGGCGATCAGTGCGCGCACGTCGGCCTCCCCGACGGCCGGGTCGGCCAGCAGGACCCCCTGGGCGTCGACCAGCACGGCGGTGGGCGTCCACTCGACCAGGAACTGGGAGATGTTGCCGTGGGGGTCGAGCAGCGCGTCGGTGCGCGCCGCGGCGGGCTCCCAGGTCGCGGGGTCGCCGGCCCACGTGTCGGAGAGGACGGGACGGATGGTCGCCCCCGGGTGGGCGGCCCGCAGGTCGGCGAGGACCTCCAGGACCCGGACGCAGGAGCCGCAGCCCAGGCTGACGAACAGCAGGACCGTCTTCTCGTCGGGCGTCTCCGGCACCCGGAGGGGGGCGCCGGTCGCGACGTCCAGGAACGTCACCCAGGGCAGACGGGACCCCGCCCGCAGGGAGGTCGTGGCGCTCGCTGTCGCGGGGCCGTGCCCGAGCACCAGCAGGGCGACGGCCCCGGTGAGGGCCGCCATCACGAGCCAACCGAGGGACGTCCCCGGGGCGTCCAGCAGCGTGGCGGGCACCGAGACGTGCAGGACCGCAGCGGCGACGGCGAGCACACCGGTCGCGACGAGCACCGCGTTGCGCACCAGCGTGCGCCGGGTCACCCCCTGCTCACCGAGCTTCCCGAAGCAGTTGCAACTGACCTTCTCGTCGAACCCGAGCGCCCGCGCGATCACCAGCAGGTAACCGACGAAGAGCAGCAGGGTGGCGGCCGTGGCCAGGAGCAGCAACCAACCGGTGCCGACGAGCAACAGGACGCCCAGGGCCAGCTCGCCCCACGGCAGCAGCGCCGGCGCGGGGGAGTCGGCCAGGGCACGGGGCAGGCGGAGTGCGAGGAAGGCGTCCCGCGTGGCCTGGGGTTCGCGCAGCTTGGCGACACCGCTGACCAGCAGCACCGCGGCGCACAGGACGAGGGGCACGACGAGGAACGAGAGCACACGCCATTGTTGCAGGAGCCCGGTCGCCGGCGGTCCGCCGTCTACGGCGCCCACCGTGGACGCCAACTGTTCACCGAGCGTTCAACCCCTTGTCGGCCTGTGGTGCCGCCCGCTCAATAGCCTTCGGAAGCATCGTCCACCTTCAAGGGAAGGCCTCCCCATGGCTGACTCTCGCCGGCGCCTGCTGAACCTGCTGGCCGGGCGCGCTTCACGGGCGACTCCCCGGCCGCCGAGATCGACGGCTCGGGCAAGCTGCCCTCCGACGGCGCCTTTGACGGCGTCGGCGAGTGGATCGCCCTGTGCGACGAGAAGCAGTCGTTCGTTCCCGGGTTCAGCCTCGAGGAGGTGCTGGTCTTCACCCGCCTCGCGGCCGACACGAGGGGCGCCACCAAGATGGACCGCCCCGAGGACGTCGAGACCAACCCGGTCAACAAGAAGGTCTACATGGCCCTCACCAACAACACCCAGCGCGGCACCGCCGGTCGCGCGCCCGTCGACGAGGCCAACCCGCGCACCGCGAACAAGCATGGGCACGTGCTCGAGATGGCCGAGAAGGACGACAACCACGCCGCGACCTCGTTCGGCTGGAACGTCCTGCTGCTGTGCGGTGACCCCAACGACCCGAGCACCTACTTCGCGGGTGCCGACAAGTCGAAGGTCTCGCCGATCTCCTGCCCCGACAACGTGACGTTCGACGAGCACGGCAACCTGTGGATCTCGACCGACGGCAACCAGCTCGGGGCGCACGACGGCCTCTACGCGGTGCCGCTCGTGGGCAAGGAGCGCGGCGAGGTCCGCCAGTTCCTGTCGGTGCCCAAGCACGCCGAGACCTGCGGCCCGTGGGTCACCGACCAGCGCGTGAACATCGCGGTGCAGCACCCGGGTGAGCACGCCACCTCGACCTTCAAGAACCCGACCTCGCACTGGCCCGACGGTGGCACCTCGCTGCCCCGCCCGTCCATCGTGTCGATCTGGCCGAACGGCAAGTCGGCCGGCGCGAAGGCCGGCAAGAAGTAGCGGACACGCGAACGGGCCCTCCCCCTCGGGAGGGCCCGTTCTGCGTAGCTGGGTTCAGGCAGCGGCGCGCTCGCTGAGCGCCACGGCGTCCAGCTGCGCGTCGGGGTCGTCACGGTACCTCGTGGCGTTCCACGCGTGGCCCAGGGCGACCACGAACAAGGTGGTGCCGATCATGTGGCCGAGGACGAGCACGATCGGCAGGTGGGTGAAGTACTGCACGTAGCCGATGACGCCCTGCAGCAACTCGGTGGCGAGCAGCGCCAGCCAGACGCGGCGCAGGCGGGCGTCCGACCAGGCCCAGAACAGGCCCAGCAGGGTCATCGCGACGATCAGCCACACCGACCACGCGTGGATCTTCGACATGAACTCGGGGTCGAAGCCGTTGCGGGTGGCTGCCCCGTCGCCCGAGTGCGGGCCGGACCCGGTCACCACGACGCCGAGCACGATCACGACCATGCCGACCAGGAAGGTCAGGCGGGTCAGGGCGTACAACCGCCCGGACGCCGGGGCGGGCGCGCTGCCATGCGCGAGCCGCACCATCTCGAGCGTGATCAGGATCAACACCACGGACGCCACCATGTGCAGCCCGACCACCCACGGGTCGAGCTGGGTCCGCACCGACACACCGCCGATCACGGCCTGCGCGATGATGCCCAGCCCCACGCCGATGGACAGCTCGAACAGCCGCAGGGGTGCCCGGCGCTGGCGCCAGGCGCGCCACGCCCAGATGGCGGTGGCCAGCGCGATCGCGGCGAGCACGAACGTCAGCAGGCGGTTGCCGAACTCGATCGCGCCGTGGAGGCCCTGCTCGGGGGTGGGCACGTAGCTGGAGCCCTGGCACTGCGGCCACGTCGGGCACCCCAGCCCCGACTTGGTGAGGCGCACCAGCGCGCCGGTCCAGATGATCACCATGTTCGCGACGAGGTTCGCGATCGTGAGGCGACGCAACATGGTGGTCCCTGAGCTTGTCGAACGGGTCATGAGGTCCATCGGAAGGCCTTTCGTGCCACGAACAGGGCGAGGGCCGCCCACGCGGCCAGGATGAGCAGGGGGAGCGTGCCGACAGCGCCGACGCTCGCGAGGCGCAGGGTCTCACCGAGCGCCCCGAACGGG
>CALMPQ010000155.1 GCA_937872005.1 uncultured Propioniciclava sp. | reverse complement strand
GATCTCGGCACGCCACGCGGGATGGACCTTTACTTCGGACTCCTTGCGGCCTCGCCCGAGGCGGTGGACGCCGGCGCATTCACCCTCGTGGTCTCCCCCAACCCGGGCTCGCCTGAGGCCGGGACCACCGCCGCCCGGTTCGCCCACCTGTGGGGCGACGGCGGCGATCTGTCCCACCAAAGGGAGGACCACCTCCTGCAACGGCATCCCGGAGCGTCCTTGCTCGACATCGCCTTCGCGCCGCGGGCCGCGCGGGCCGCCAACCTGATGAACGTCCGGGGTCCGGCAACCATGCGGGTTGCGCCGGGACTGCCGACCGGCCGCATCCCGACCGTGTCGCTCGACGACCTCTTGGTGGGCGCCACCGGTGAGCGCCTGTACCTTCTAGACCGTCGCACCGGCGGCGAAGTGCTTCCCACCACCACGTCGATGGTGAACATGGAGTCGCAGGCCCCGAACGTCGCACGCTTCCTGTGGGAGCTGGGGTTCGAGGGGCAGCGGGTGTGGACCGGGTGGGATTGGGGCCTGTGCTCGCACCTGCCCTTCCTGCCCCGGGTCAGCCATGGCGAGAACCTCGTCCTCAGCCCGGCCACGTGGAAGGTCGACCAAATCCGCCATGTGTTGGCGGGCAGTCCGGCCGCCGAGCATGCCGCCATCTGGGCCCGATGGGCCGCTGAGCAGGGGGTGCCGCGCCACGTGTCCCTCCTGAGCTCCGACCAACGCCTCGACGTGGACACCGAAGTGCCCTGGCACGTCGCCCTGTTGTTGGACGAGATCGGCCGGGACCCTGCGGTCGTGATCCAGGAGTCGTTCGCCGCGCCGACGGACATCGGATGGTTCGAGGTCGACGGCGTACCGGCGCCCTGTGAACTCGTCGCCTCGTTCGGGTCGCGCCTGCCGGCCGACGCCCACGGCGCGCATCGCACCGCGTCGCGCCTGCCCGTCACAGCGCCCCAGCAGGACGACCGGCTGGTGCACGGGCTGGCGTCGTCCTGGGTGTCGCTCCACGTCGGCGTTCCCCGCAAGTGGCACGACCACGTCGTTCGGGTCGAGCTGCCACGCCTCTTGGCCGAGCTGAACGGCCGCATCGACTCCTGGTTCTTCCTGCGCTACTCCGAACCCCAGGGACCGTGTCTCCGGATTCGCCTCCACACGGCGCGCGACGAGGACTGGCCGGTCACCGTCCGGGCGAGCGCGGCGTGGGCGGCTCGCCTACGCGAGACGGGGCTCAGCGCCTGGAACGCATTCCGTGAGTACGAGCCAGAGGTGGCGCGGTACGGAGGGCTGGAGGCGCTGCCCGCAGCGGAGGACCTGTTCTGCGCGGACAGTTCCGCGGTACCGAGGCTCTTGGCGCTGAGGGCGGCCCACCGCCACCTGGACGACGTGACGTTCGGCGCCACGCTCATCTCGCTGTTGACGGCGGCGTTCGCCGGGGGGCTGGTCCCCGGGTGTGACGACGACCCGGCTGTCGTGGTGGCCCTGCTGGGCGACATAGTCCCTCGAGACCCACTGGGCGACGATCGGCAGCACCTGGCGAGGTTCACGCGGCTCCTCAATCCCCGGGAGGGCTGGCAGGGCCTCCGGGAGGAGGTCTGGGGCCAGGCGCTGGTCCAAGTTACCGAGGGTTCGCGCGTTGCGATGCGCGCGTGGGCGGCACGGCTGGGAGGACTGCCGCCGGAGGCCGTCGCCCCCGCCTTCGCGAGTGCCCTGCACATGACGTGCAATCGCCTGCTCGGCCCCACGACCGAGTTCGAACGCCGCCTCCACCTCGTGGCGCATGCTGCGGCACACGCGAATGCGCAGCGGGAGGTGCACCTGATGGGAGAGCAGACATGTCGACAGTGACCGAGCGCGTGACGACAGCAGTCGAGACCCTGGCCGTCCGCTTGGCCGACCCTGTGCGGTGTCGCGCCGTCGCCACAGACCCGGGCAACACGGATCCATTCCGGGAGATGACCCCCTGGGAGCCGATGGGCCTGGCGCACGGCTACCCGGGGGCGGCTCTCTTCTGGGCGGAGCTGGCCCGCGAGGACCCGGCCGCCGGCCGCGTCGCGAACGGCTTCCTGCGCGAAGCCATGAACAGTGGTGACCGGGCGAGCAACGGCCTGTACTACGGCCCGGCGTCACTCCTCGCGGCTGTGCAGACGCTCGTCACGGCGGACGGGCGCGAGCGCAGAATGCACGCCGATCTCGTCCGCTGGGTCGCCCACAACCAGATCGCGCGGGCGGACGCGTGGCTGACCCGGCTACAGACCGGCGGGGGTGTGGCGTGGGGGGCCTACGACGTCATCAACGGCTTGGGCCGGGTCGGACGCCTGCTGCTGGACGAGCAGGGCACGGACGAGGTCGACCGTGCGCTCCGGAAGACCATGGAGGTGTTCCTAACCCTGGCCGCCGACACGGACGTGGAGGGTCATCGTGTCCCCGGCTGGTGGGTGTCGGCGGCC
>CALMPQ010000154.1 GCA_937872005.1 uncultured Propioniciclava sp. | reverse complement strand
GTGGACCAACCCCGGCGTCCGGCCGAGGTCGGCGAGGGGGACGCGGTGGACGTGGGCGTCGCCGGTGAACCGGGGCTCGCGCCCGGCCAGGACCCGCAGCAGGGTGGTCTTGCCGGCGCCGTTGCGGCCGATGAGTCCGACGATGCTGTCGGCGGGGATGATCGCGTGGAGGTCGGCCAGCGCGGCGACGTCGCGGCCCGGGGATCGGTAGGTGACCGAGAGTCCGGTGAGGGCGACGGCGGGGGAGTCAGCCATGGTGGGCCTCCTGGATCAGGGCGATGACGTCGGCGTCGGTGAGCCCGAGGCGGCGGGCCTCGGCGAGCGCGGGGGCGAGGAAGCGGGTGGCGAAGTCGGCCCGGCGGCGTCCGAGGAGGGCGTCGCGGGCGCCGGTGGTGACGAACATGCCGATGCCGCGGCGCTTGTGGAGGATGCCTTCGGCGACGAGTTGGTTGACGCCCTTCAGGGCGGTCGCCGGGTTGATCCGGTGGAACGCGGCGATGTCGTTGGTCGAGGGGGCTTGGGCCTCCTCGGCGAGGATCCCGTCGACGATGTCGTTCTCGATGGCCTGCGCGACCTGCAGGAACAGCGGCAGCTCCACGCCATCGGTCTGGCCGATGGGTTCATTAGTGGAGTAACTAACCATGGAACCAGTCTGCACCCGAGGTGGATTGGGCGCAACCCCCCACTCGCCGAGAGCCCGTCTTCCGGGTGCCGACAGCCCGCCTGTCAAGTGAACGACAGGCTCTCGACAGCGGGAACACGGGCTCTCGGCGCTGGGAAGGCAGGCTGTCGGCGGGGCGGTCAGGCGGGGGCGATGCGCCCCACGCGCCACCAGGGCACCAACGAGACCAGCAGCATGCAGCCGGTCAGGAAGAATGCCCAGCCGAAGCCGAAGAGGTCAGCGATGAGCCCGGCCAGCAGGGTGCCGGCGATCGAGCCGAGGTCGGTCGCCATCGAGAACGTCGAGAGCGCCTGACCGCCGTTGCGGTCGGCGCCGATGATGTCGGCCAGCATCGCCTGGCTCGCCGGCTGGATCATCGACGCCCCCACCCCCGTCAGCATCGACAGCCCCAGGAAGATCGGGATCGACAGCGACCACCCGAACACCAGCGTGGTCAGCCCGGTGATCAACAAACCCACCATCAACACGGGTCGGCGGCCCAGTGAGTCCGTGAGCCGCCCCGTGAACTGCTGCGCGATGACGTTGCCCACGGCCATCAGGGTCAGCGCCGGGCCGGCCATCGTCGCCCCGATCGTCGGCACCGAGGCCGCCATCAGCGGCACCAGCGCGATGCGCACCCCGAAGGTGGCCCAGCCGTTGGCGAACCCCGAGACCAGCAGCGCCTTGTAGTGCGGGATCGCCATCGCCTCGGCCAGGGTCATGCGGGCGCGGGCGTCCTCGACCTTGCCCTCACGAGGGGCTTCGCGCAGGAAGACCAGCACCACCAACAGCGCCACCAGCACGGTGCCGCCGTAGATCGCGAACGCCACCCGGAACCCCAGCACCGCCAGAAAGGTGCCCAGGATCGGGCCGATGATGTTGCCCAGCAGGAACGCCGAGCCGTACAGCGCCGAGGTGCGCCCCCGGGCCGAGGGCGGCGCCAGCCTCACGATGAGGCCCATCGACGACACCGTGAACGTGACCGAGCCGATGCCGCCCAACGCGCGCCACAGCAGCAGGTCGACGTACCCGAACGCCGCCGCGCACAGGAACGAACTCACCGCGACGACCGCGAGGCCGGCGAGGTACATCCAGCGCTCGCCGAACCGGGAGATCAGCATGCCGGCCGGGGGCGCGAACGCCATGCGAGTCAGCGCGAACACCGTCACGATCGCGGACGCCGCGGCCACCCCCACGTCGAAACTCGCCGCGTACTGCGGCAGGATCGGCGCGATGATGCCGAAGCCCAGCGCGATGACGAAGGCCGAGACGACCAGCACCCAGATCTCGCGGGGCACCGGCACGCGTGCCGGCTGCACGGCGGCGTCCGTCATGCTGCCTCCGCCAGGGCGGGTTCGGTGGCCGGAGCGGCACCCGAGGGGCGCAGGACGCCGCGGCTCCGGGCCCACCACAGGGCCACGTTGAGGGCGGCGACCAAGCCGACCACCGACGAGCAGATCAGGGTCGAGAGCTCGCCGATCCACAAGGCCCACGACCACCACATCAGCTGCACGACGAGCGTGCCGATGACGTAGAGGGGCGACAGCCCCGACAGGTCGGGCGCGCGCACCAGGTCGCGGGTCTGGCCGCCGAGTCCGACCACGAAGGGGGCGATCACGGACACACCGAAGGCGGCAGCTCCGCCGACCAGCTCGACGGCGATGAGCCCGGCCGCGACGGCCAGACCCAACGGCCACACGCGGAGCGCGGGCAAGCGGCGGTCCGGGCGACCATCATCAGGACGAGCGCGCTCAAGGTCGCGCTCAGGGCGTTCGGCACGATCAGGTTGAGGTGACCCACCACGACGCCATGGAACGTCCAGCCGATTCCGCCGCCGAACAGCAGCTGCCACAGCAGCAGGCTCACGCCCGCGCTGGTGCGTCCCACCAGGAAACGCACGATCTGGGGCACCGACAACAACGAGCCGACGGCGGCGCAGGCCCAGCCCCAGATGACGACGAGTTCCACCCCCGAAGGCTACGCCACCCCTGTGCAAAGTGATGTTGCGATTGCATTGACGCAGCATGACAACCGCCGCATCACTTTGCAGCCGGGCACGGGCTACTGTGACGTCATGACCACCCTCGTGCTCACCGTGATCGGTGACGACCGGTCCGGAATCGTGAACGCCCTCGCCGAGGTCGTGGCCGCCCACGACGGCAACTGGGAGCGCAGCCAGATGGCCGAACTGGCCGGCGCGTTCGCCGGCATCGTCGTGGTGACCCTGCCCGACGGGCGGGCGGCCGACTTCACCGCTGCGGTCCGGGCGCTGCCCGACCTCACCATCGCCGTGCACGACGCGGACGCCGCGGCCTCGGCCGAGCCGGACTCCCGCATCACCGTCGAGTTGCTGGGCAACGACCGACCGGGGCTCGTGCGCGAGCTGACCGCGGTGTTCGCCGAGCACGGCTTGTCGATCGAGGAGATCGAGACCGGCTCCTACGACGCGCCCATGGCCGGCGGACGCCTGTTCGAGGCCCTGCTCGTCGTGCCGGTGTCGTCGGGTGCGGAGACCGACGCCCTGCGCGCCGACCTCGAGAAGCTCGCCATGGAGTTGATGGTCGACATCACGGTGGAGGCCGTGACCGACTGACGCATGGCCGATCACGTCGACCAGATCTACGATTCGCGCGCCGGGCTGCCGGCCGCGATCGGGGTGTCGCTCGCCGCTTTCTTCCTGTTCGGGCTGATGTGGACGCCCGTCGGCCTGGCCGTGCTCGTGGCCTCGATCGCCTACGCCTGGGTGGTCAGCAAGCCCCTCGCCCAGGACCTGATCCTCATCGGGATCGGCTTGTGCGCGGTCGCGACCACGTCGGTGAAGGCCGACATCAGCTGGCCGCGGTTCTTCGCGATCGGCGCGGCGCTGGCTGCGGCCGTCGCCCTCCCCTTCCTCATGGACCGCCTCGTCTACAAGCGCCAGGTCATCCGGTTCCCGTGGCGCGGCGGCCAGAAGTGGACGAAGATCCAGCTCTTCTACCTCGCGCTCGTGCCGTTCCTGGCGTGGCTGATCCTGCCGTTCTACTTCATCACCTCAGGGGCCTACGAGAACTGGCCGGCCATCTTCGAGACCAGCGAGTACGTCCGGTTCTTCATCGGCGTGAACGCCGTCGGCACCTGGGACGAGCTGTTCTTCATCTGCACGTGTTTCGTCCTGCTGCGCCGACACTTCCCGATGTGGCAGGCGAACCTGCTGCAGGCGGTGATCTTCGTCTCTTTCCTGTGGGAGCTCGGCTATCAGCGCTGGGGCCCGCTGCTCACGTTCCCGTTCGCGCTGCTGCAGGGCTACATCTTCACCAAGACGCGCTCACTGACCTACGTCGTCATCGTGCACCTGCTCTTCGACGCCATCGTGTTCCTGGCGATCGTGCACGCCCACGACCGGTCGTTCTTCCCGTTCTTCCTGTATTGAGCGGCGGCGCGTCAGCGCAACAAACCCGCCAGGAACGCGGCGTCCTTGGAGTAGTTCTCCGCATCCAGGATCAGCTTGTCGTTCTTGCGCGCCAGGCCGTGCGAGTGCGTGAAGGCCGCCAGGTCCTCCAACCGCTCCACGATCACGGCGATCAACTCCGGCACGGTGGCGTCCGACCCGTAGGCCTTCAGCGCCAGTTCGAGCCGGGCGGCCAGGTCGATCGGCAGGTCGGGTGCGTCGGGGTTCGACGGCCGCATCAGCGGCACCGTGCGGTAGCAGAGGTAGCCGAGGTCCCAGAGGCGCGGGCCGGGGGCGGCGAAGTCCCAGTCGATGACACCGACGAGCTCGTGGTCGCGGAACACCATGTTGTAGGGCGCGAAGTCGTTGTGGCAGATCACCTCGAACGGCTTGTGGCCGGCCGACCGCCAGTGGGGGTCGGAATCCACATACCCCTCCGTCGCGTCGTGCAGCTGCCGCAGCCACTTCGCCGCGCGCTTGAGCACCGCGTCCTCGTACACCCAGTCGGGCAGGGGGTAGGTGGGCACCTTCCCCTTCAGGTAGGACAGCGCCTCGCGCCCGTCCTTCGTCCACCCCTGCGGCTCGGGCACCCACTCCAACCCGGCCTCGCGCAGGTGGGCCAGCAGCCGCTGGATGGTGGGCGTCCACGGCCCCGCCTCGCGGAGCACCTGGTCACCGAGGCGTGACACCTCGGTCATCGTGCTGCCCTCGAGGGGCTTCTCGGGCTTCGCCATGGCCCCCAGCCTAACGTCAACCGGCGGCTCAGGGTTCCGGGACGGCGACGCACTCCTCCGGCCTCCCCCCGCCCTCGTCGACCGCGCGGAACAGCACAGGTGCGCCCGTGTCGGCCATCAGGAAGCATTCCCGGGGGAACCCGGCGACCTCCGTCACCACCGTCCCCACGCCCAGGTGCGTGGAGCTGCCGTCGGGCCATGGCTTGGGCACGACCGCCCGGCCGCCCCCACTGATCGCAGAGATGTCGCACCGGATCTCCACGACCGTCGGGCCCGCCACCAGACCGGTGCGCTCGTCACCGCCCCAGTACTCGCGGCCGCCGGCCACGACCATCGGCACCCAATCAACAGCCACGTGGCTGCTGGGGTCGACCAGCGGACCCGGGCAACCCGCGGGCGGCGGCGGAAAGTCCTCTCCTTGGACGGGCACGTCCACCTCCACCGCCGACCCGGACCCCATGGTCGGCGCGACCGGGGTGGGCCGAGGGGCCGGACCGGGGCGTCCGACCAGCAGGGGGACGAGAACGGCCAGCACCGTCAGCACGACGATCACCGACCCCACGATCGCCACGACCCGCCGCTCCATGCGTGCAGCCTCCCACAGCGGGTGGATGAGAACCTCCACCCGTCGTCTCATCTGTCCCTCATCGCGTGAACCTACGATGGTCGGCATGAGAGCGGGGGAACTGGTCGGCGGGCGGTACCGCCTCACCGCTCCGCTCGGACGCGGGGCGATGGCACAGGTGTTCCGCGCGACCGACGAGCGGTTGCGGCGCGACGTCGCCGTCAAGGTCGTCGACCTCGGCGCCACCACCGACGTGACGGCCGCCGAGCGGTTCCGCCGCGAGGCCATCGCGACCGCGCAGCTCAACCACCCCAGCATCGTCACGATCTTCGACACCGGCGCGGACGCCCGCACGGCCTGGCTCGTCATGGAGCTCCTCACCGGCCGCACGGTGGCCGACGTGATCCGACAGGACGGGGCCCTCCCGCAGGGCCAGGCCGTCAGGATCGCCCACAAGGTCGCCGAGGCTTTGGTCGCCACCCATGCCATCGGGGTGGTGCACCGCGACATCAAGCCCGCCAACATCATGGTGTCGGGCGCCCAGGTCACCCTGCTCGACTTCGGCATCGCCCAAGTCGCGCTGGACGCCGAGGCCCACTTGACCGCTCCCGCCACCACGCTCGGCACGGCCGCCTACATGTCGCCGGAGCAGGCGCAGGGGCGCCGGGCCACCGCGGCGTCCGACGTCTACGCCCTCGGCGGGGTGCTCGTCGCCATGCTCACCGGGCAGCCGCCCTACCCGGGCGAGAACGCGATCCAGGTCGCGGGGCGGCACATCAGCGAGCCGCCCGTGTCGGTGCGTTCGCGCCGGCCCGACGTCGCCCCGGCGCTCGACGACCTGGTCCTGCGCATGCTCGCCAAGGACCCGGCGTCCCGGCCGACGGCCGCGATCGTCGCCGAGGCCCTGGCCCACCTGCAGCACAACCCGGGCGCCGCGGCCACCGCCGTCCTGCCCGCGGCGGCCGCCGCGGTGGTCGCCCCACCGGCCACCGCGATCCTGCCCGCCGCCACCGCCCAGCTGCCCCCGGCCACCGCCGTGCTCCCCGCGGCTTCTGCTCCCGCCCCCCGTGCGCTCCGCCGCAGCACCGGCCCGGACGCCCCGGGCTCGGCCCGTCCCGTGGATGCGGCGCCGTTCAAGACCGCGGCCATGTGGATCGGTGTGCTCGTCGCGGCGCTGCTCGTGTTCATGGTGTCGTGGGCCGTCGGCTCGACGATCTTCCGCGCGGCCCCCGCCGCCGACGCCACCCCGAGCACGTCGACCGCCCCGGCGGCCGACCCCACCACGCCCACTGCGACGGGGCCCACCCAGGCACCGGCCACGAAGGCGCCCCCCGCCTCGACCGCG
>CALMPQ010000153.1 GCA_937872005.1 uncultured Propioniciclava sp. | reverse complement strand
CTGGGTGCGCCGCCGCCCCCGCCCTCACACGGGCCGCTGCCGCCCTTGAACCCGAACGGCTACGTGGCCGCCATCACCCCGGTCACCGGGGGCGTGCACCTGCGCCTGGGGTGGAACGGCACCCGCGTGTACCTGGTGCAGAAGCGGCTCGGTATGGAGCGGTTCGGCTCGGACCAGACCTACGACACCGCCACGCGCAACGCGGTGATCTCGTTCCAGCGCGCACGGGGGCTCGATCCGGACGGGGTCGTCGGCCCGGCCACGTGGCGCGCCCTCGACACGGGCTGGCCCTTCACCATGGACGACTACCAGGTCCAACCCCAGCTGCCCCTGTGGGCGACGCCCCAGCAGCGGACCGAGAAGATGATCGAGTACGCCCTCGCCCAACGCGGCTCGCGCTACACGTGGGGTGGTGCCGGGCCGTACGCCCTCGGCTTCGACTGCTCCGGCCTCGTGTTGCAGGCGATCTACGCGGCGGGGCGCGACCCCCAACCGATCGACGTCGTCAAGCATGCCGAGCCGGCCTACCGCACCAGCCGCGAGCTGTACGCCCACCCGCGGCTCCTCTCGGTCCCCGTGGGCCAGCGACGGCGTGGGGACCTGATCTTCTTCACCAACGCGTCAAGGGTGGTGCACCACGTCGCCATCGACCTCGGCGACGGCACGATGATGGAGGCCTTCGGCCGCTACGCGGCGCCCAGGAAGGTCGTCGACCGGTACGGGATCAGCTACATCGCCCCGTACGTCAAGCGGGTCTTCCCCTGACCGGCGGCCGGAGCGGCTCCCCCGCTGTCAGGTGGGGGTAGGTTACGCTGCGGAGAAGACCAAGCGGTGACGACCCCCTGAAAGAGTGACGATGGAGAGTGCCCTCAGACCGCGCGACATCCAGGCGCGCATCCGCGCCGGGGCGTCGCCCGAGGAGGTGGCCGAGGCCGCGGGCGTGACCGTGGACAGGATCGCCGCGTTCGCCGATCCTGTCATCGCCGAGCGGGACTACATCGCCGGGCTGGCCCGCACCAATCCGGTGCGTCGCCGTGGTGAGACCACGTCGCACCGCACGCTGCGCAATGCCGTGGCCGATGCCCTGGCCGCGCGCGGGGTGGATGCCGACGCCGCGGACTGGGACGCCTGGAAGCTGGAGGACCGGCGCTGGCAGGTGAAGGTCACCTTCGACCAGGGCGGTGGCTCCAGCGAGGGCCTGTTCGTCTTCGATGCCATGGGTCGCTTCTCGGTGGCGGCCAACGACCTCGGCCGCGTGCTGATCGGTGACGGCGGGACGGACCAGCTCGCGCTGGTGCACGCGACGCAGGGCGAGGCGGCCGAGGACGACGATGAGCGCGAGGAGGCCGCGGCGTCCGACGAGGAGGATGTGGTCGAACCGGCCGAGGCCGACGAGGCCGACAACGATGAGGCGGACGACGCTTTCCACGACGGCCACCTCGAGGAGGTCGACGGGGTCTACGACATCGTCCCGGCCGCGGGCGGGGACCTCGACATCCTCTACGACATGCTCTCCAGCTTCGACGAGGACTCGGTGAAGATCTACGCCGGCCTCGTGCACCCCAAGGAGTCCGCGCCCGAACCGGCCACGCCCGTCACGGCCGAGGACGAGGAGGAGATGACCGGCCTGGTCCCGCGGATGGAGCCGGTCCTGAAGCCGGAATCCGCTGAGGCGCCGGTGGCCGAGCCCGTGGCCCCGGCGGCTGAGCCTGTCGAAGCCCCCGAGGAACCCGAGCAACTGTCGCTGATCGACGACGTCGACGAGCCCACCCCCAAGCCGAAGCCGCGGACGCGGCGCAAGCGGGCGTCGGTCCCCAGCTGGGACGAGATCATGTTCGGGTCCCCGAAGGGTGACGCCGACTGACGAGCGGGGCGCTCAGCCCTCGCTGAACGGCAACGGGTCGGGGGTCAGGTCGACCCCGCGCCCCACGGCGGGCTGGCGGGCGCGGTGGTGGGCGCGGCACAGGGTCTCGTAGGACACGACGCCTGCTCCCCCACCCTCGGTGTCGCCCACGGCGATCTGCTCACCCTCCACGACCATGACGCCGTCGACGACGCGCGCGTTGTGGGTGGCGCGGGCGCCGCACCAGCAGCGGGGGCGCGCCTGCAGCATCTCGATGCGGTCGGCCAATTCGACCAGGCGTGCCGAGCCGGGGAACAACTCGGTGCGGAAGTCGGTGAGGATGCCGAAGCAGGACACGTCGATGTCGAGCTCGTCGACGATGCGGGCCAGGTCGTCGACGTGGGCCTCGGTGTAGAACTGGGCCTCGTCGCAGACGAGGTAGTCGACGCGGCGCCCCGCTGTCAGTTCGCCGGTCACGTACTCCCAGAAGTCGAAGTCGGCGGTCACCTCGATCGCGGCGCGCACCAGGCCGATGCGGGAGCTGATCACGGCTTCCCCGCCCCGGTCGAAGCAGGTGAACCGCAGGCCGCGGCGTCCGGCGGTGGACTCGGTGTAGTCGACCTGGAGGGCCAGCGTGGACTTGCCGCAGTTCATCGGGCCGGTGAAGTAGGTCAGGTACGCCATCAGCCCACCAGCACCGGGACGCGCATCTCGAACTCGGTCAGCGAGCCGTGCATGCCGACGAGGCCGAACTCCTTGGGTTGGGCGCGCGTCATCACGGCCCAGTCGTCACGGCACAGCACGAGCACGTCGCCCCAGCGGTCGGCCAAGCGGCGGTCGACGGGGCCGAACCAGCCGGCGTCCACGGCCTCGTCGCGGGTGGCGACCCACGCGCGGTCGCCCATGATGGCCCGCCACCGGGTGGCCACCGCGTCCACGTGGCGGCGGTCGCAGTAGAACTGCCGGAACCGACCCTCGCCGGCGACGAGGGTGATGTCGTCGAGCAGGTGCGGGACGTCCTCGGCGATGACCCAGCGGTCCTGGGGGGAGTCGATCATGCCGTGGTCGCCGGTCACGAGCAGGCGCACGTCGTCGGGCAGGGCGTCCCGCAGGTCACGCACCATGGCGTCGATGCGCCGCAGGGCGGCGCGCCAGTGCTCGGTCTGCCAGCCCATCCCGTGCCCGGTGTGGTCCAGCGAGCGTTCGTAGAGGTAGACCAGCGCCTTCTCCCCGGACGCCGCCCCGTCGGCCGTCCACTGGATGCGAGCGGGGTGGTCGTCCTCGTCGGGGACCGGGTGGAAGCGTGCCCCGCGGAGGGCGCACTCGGTCAGGCCGGTGCCGGCGAACCGTGCGGGGCTGACCGACGTGAGGGTGACGCCTTGGCGGGCCAGCCGTTCGAAGGCCGTCAACCGCGGCTGGACGTCGAGCGCCGACAGGCCGGGTTCCCACGTGAGTGCGTTGAGGTAGCCGCCCCCCACCGGGTTGCGGAACGCGTAGCCCGCGATGCCGTGCTGGCCCGGCGGGAGCGCCGTCCCGAGGCTGGTGATGGAGGTGGCGGTCGTGCTGGGCGCTCCCGACGTGACGGTGGTCGACGCGTCGGCGGCGAGCAGCGAGGCGAGGAAGGGCGCCTCCTCCAACGCGGCGGCGAGGTTGTGCGCACCCAGCCCGTCGACCAGGAACAGCACCCAGCGGTCAGACGCCGGCAGACCCAGTGCGTCGTCCCAGCCGTCGATGCCGAGCGAGGTCGCCAGCGACGGGACGACGTCGGCGAGCGTGGACTCGCCGTAGGCGGGGACGGGGGGCGCCTCCACTCAGACCGCCACGCGCTGCAGGCGACCCGCGAAGCGGATGAGGTTGGCGACCACCGGCTCGCCGTCGGCGGCGGCGCTGATGCGCACGGTCAGGTCGTCGGCGAGGTCCTGCACCGTGTAGCCGTGGTCGGCGTCGCAGTTCGGGTCGCCGCAGGTGGCGGGTTCGACCTCCTGGCGTCGGATCGACCCCCAGTTCACGACCAGCCAGGTCTCGGTGGTGCCGTGGCGGCCGCGGCCGAACTTCTCCGGGTTCGCCGCCACCTGGGTGAGGCCGACCGAACGGATGTGGCGCAGCGACACGGTCTCCACGGTGGTGAGGGCCTGATGCACGTTGGGCTGCTCACCGTCGTCGGTGTGGGCGACGAGCAGTCGGGTCGGGGTCAGCACGAGCACCGTGACGTGGCGGTGCAGCTCGGTCGAGCTGAACGTCGCCTCGTGGTGCACGAGCGAGTCCACGACCTCCTCGTCCCCCAGGGACTGTGCAACGGTTGCCGCCACGAACTCGGGGAAGTACCCCGAGGCCACGATGGCGGCTCGCAGGGCCGGAGGGAGCGCGGTCATGGCCGCATTGTCCCACGGTCGCAGCGTCGTCGGGAAACCGCGGGCGTGGACCGGTTACGGTAGCCCTCATGAGCAACCGGCCGTTCATCGCCGCCCGCCTCGAGCTCTTCGTCGACAAGCGGTTCGAGCAGCTCTTCCGCGCGCTGGGCTGGCGGGAGCGCGTGATCCCCTACACCGCCTACGGCGACGAGGGCTTCGCCCGCGTGCTCGGTCGGGTCGTGCTGACCCCCCGCTTCAGCGACACCCAGCTGGGCAAGGTCGCCGAGGAGTTCCTGCGCCGCCGCGGCTGGCGCAACTTCTTCACCGCGGCCTGCGTGCACGCCCGCTACACCATCACCGTGGGGGACGCCGTCGTCACCGGCAGCACCGACCGCGGCGGCTACATCGACCACCGCCTCCGGGGGCACGGCCTGGGGGCTGGCTGGCAGGCGGGCACCGTGCGGACGCCCACGTCGGACGAGGCGACGATCCCGGTCCAGGTCGTCGGCTCCGACGTGACGTTCGGGCTGGTCTCCGACATCGACGACACGATCCTGTCGACGATGCTCCCCCGCCCGATGATCGCCGCCTGGAACTCCTTCATGCGCACCGAGGCGGCTCGCCAGGCGATCCCCGGCATGGCGGTGTTCTACGACGACGTGCTGAAGCGGCACCCGGGCGCGGCCGTCATGTACCTCTCCACGGGCGCCTGGAACACCCACGGCTTCCTGAAGCGGTTCATGCGCCGCCACCGCTACCCCGAGGGGGCGATGCTGCTCACCGACTGGGGGCCGACCAACACGGGCTGGTTCCGGTCGGGCCAGGAGCACAAGCGCACGTCGTTGCTGCAGTTGTCGGTCGACTTCCCGCGCATCCAGTGGCTGCTGGTCGGCGACGACGGGCAGCACGACCTCGACATCTACTCCGAGTTCGCCACGGCCAACCCCGACCGGGTGGTCGCCATCGCGATCCGCGAGCTGACGCCGGCCGAGCAGATCCTGGCCCACGGCACCACCGAGCCCCTGACCGCCGACGAGCCGCTGCCGCGGGACATCCAGGTGTTCAAGGCGCCCGATGGGCGTGGCCTGCGCCGCCTGACCCGGGAATTCCTGGGTCTGGCCTGAGTGGCGGCCACGGCGTCCGGCCGCGCGCGGGGCACAATGGCGGGTGGTACGTAGAGCAGAAGTGGGGAGCACGTGGTAGCGAAGCCGCCGGTGGACGACGACCTGACGGAGAAGATCACCGACATCGACGTCACCGAGGAGATGGAGACCAGCTTCCTCGAGTACGCCTACTCGGTGATCTACGCCCGGGCGATCCCCGACGCCCGGGACGGGCTGAAGCCGGTCCAGCGGCGCATCCTGTTCTCGATGGACGAGATGGGGATCCGCCCCGACCGCTCCCACGTGAAGTGCGCCCGCGTCGTCGGTGACGTCATGGGTAAGTTGCACCCCCACGGCGACACCGCGATCTACGACGCGCTCGTGCGCCTCGGCCAGGGCTGGGCGATGCGCCTGCCGGTCGTCGACGGCCACGGCAACTTCGGCTCGCTGGACGCCGGCCCCGCGGCCATGCGCTACACCGAGTGCCGGATGGCGCCAGCGGCGTCCGCGATGACGGGCGAGATCGACCAGGACACGGTCGACTTCAAGCCCAACTACGACGGCAAGATGACCGAACCGGTCGTGCTGCCCGCCGCCTTCCCGAACCTGCTGGTGAACGGCTCCACCGGCATCGCGGTGGGCATGGCCACCAACGTCCCCCCGCACAACCTCGTCGAGTGCGTGCAGGCGCTCAAGCACCTGCTGCAGCACCCCGAGGCGTCCGTCGAGGACCTGATGCGCTACGTGCCCGGCCCCGACCTGCCCACCGGCGGCAAGATCGTGGGCCTCGAAGGCATCGCGGACGCCTACGCGACCGGCCGCGGCACCTTCCGCATCCGCGCGACCGCGCGCATCGAGCAGACCTCGCCGCGGCGCAAGGGCATCGTGATCACCGAGCTGCCCTACATGATCGGCCCCGAGCGGATCATGGAGCAGGTCAGCGCCCTGGTGCGGAACAAGAAGATCACCGGCATCGCCGACATGAAGGACCTCACCGACCTGACCAACGGCCTGCGCCTGGTCATCGAGGTGAAGAACGGCATCAACCCCGACGCCCTGCTCGAACAGCTCTACAAGGCCACCAAGCTCGAGGACAGCTTCGGCATCAACATGGTCGCCCTCGTCGACGGCCAGCCGCAGACGTTGTCGCTGCGTGACGCGCTGGTGGTGTACGCCGACCACCGCCTCGACGTGACGCTGCGCCGGACGCGGTACCAGTACCGGAAGGCGGCCGACCGCCTGCACCTGGTGCGCGGCCTGCTGCTGGCGATCGTCGACATCGACGACGTGATCGCGATCATCCGGGGTTCCGACGACGCCGCCCAGGCCCGCGGCAAGCTCATGGAGGTCTTCGACCTCGACGAGGTGCAGGCCAACTACATCCTCGACCTGCAGCTGCGCCGCCTGACGAAGTTCTCCCGCATCGAGCTGGAGAAGGAGCGCGACGAGCTCGAGCAGAAACTCGCCGACCTGAGCCACATCATCGAGAACGACGACGAGCTGCGCGCCCTCGTGGCGCGCGAGCTCGACGAGATGGCCCGCCTGCACGGGACGCCGCGTCGCACCGTCCTGCTCGCCGGCGGCGGGGCGACGGTCACCGCGGCGACGGCCACCCCGCTGGAGATCGCCGATGAGCCCTGCTGGGTGATGCTGTCCTCGGCAGGGCTGCTGGCCCGGGCGGACACCTCCGAACCGCTGCCGACGCAGGGGCGCCGGGCCCAGCACGACGTCATCGTCTCGGCGATCCGCACGACGGCGCGCGGCGAGTACGGCGTCCTGACCTCGCAGGGTCGGGTCGTGCGCGCGCAGGCGATCGAGTTGCCCTCGATCGCGATCACCGCCGACGCACCCAACCTGCAGGGCGGGTCGCTGGCGTCCGAACTCGTCGACCTCGAGAAGGGTGAGCGCATCCTCGCGCTGACGACCCTGGGCGATGCGACGTACGGGAGGGCCCTGGGCACGAGGGCCGGTGTGGTGAAGCGGGCCAACCCCGAACTCCTCGCCAAGGACGCCTGGGAGATCATCCGGCTCGACGCGGGCGACGAGGTCGTCGGCGCGGTTGAGCTGGCCGACGACGCCGGTGAGCTGTGCTTCATCTCCTCCGATGCGCAGTTGCTGCACTTCCCCGCCGCGTCGGTGCGTCCGCAGGGCCGCGCCGGGGGTGGCATGGCGGGCATCAAGCTGGCAGGGGGGGCGTCGGTGGTGTTCTTCGGGCTGGTGCCTGCCG
>CALMPQ010000152.1 GCA_937872005.1 uncultured Propioniciclava sp. | reverse complement strand
GAGGTCGCAGGTTCAAATCCTGTCACCCCGACCAAAGAACACCGGGCCCGCTTGATGCGGACCCGGTGCTTCTTTGTTCAACGGCCCTTGTCTGAAAGATCAGCTGGGTCGCGCCGCCATCGCATAGGGTGACGCATGCCCATCACGGTGTTCATCGACATCCCGGAGGCCCAGTTCGAGGACGCGGTGACGTTCTGGTCGGCCGTGACAGGCTGTGCCGTATCCCGGCCGCCGGAAGACCGAAGCCAGCTCGTATCGCTGGTGCCCTCCGTCGGACGCCCTCGGGTGCGCCTGCAGGCGGTCTGCGACGAGGGCGGGGTACACCTCGATGTGGATTCGACCGACCGGCCGGGTGGGGCTGCGGCGCGTCCCGTCGGGGCCGACGCCGTCCTCGACCAGGTTTGCCTCGACATCCCCGCGCCGCTGTTCGAGCGCGAGGTCGCCTCTTGGCAGGCGCTCACCGGGCGCACGCTCGAGCGGGGCCGGCTTCCGGAGTTCGCTTTCCTGGGGCCGGGTGACGACGACGTGGTCAGGATCCTGCTCCAACGGCTCGACGAGACCGCCGGAGTCGTGCGGGCACACGTCGACCTGGCGGTGGCGGACCGCGCCGCCGAGACGGTCCGCCAAGTCGGCCTGGGTGGCGAAGTCGTCCGCGAGCACACCCACTGGACCGTGCTACGGGCACCCGGCGGCCACGAGTACTGCCTCACCGATCGAGACCCCACGACCGGAAACGTGCGCGGCTGAGCGGTGTCCCGGTTCTTTACCCGACCGCCCGGACACCGGCCGGTCCCATGGCTCCCAGCAGGTCGACCGTTCTGGGGTGAAGTCGTCGCATGGCATCCTCAGCTGGCCGCCTGCTCCAGGGCTTCGAAGAGCTCGGCCAGTTCCTCGGTGCGCCGGTCCAACGGCTCGAACAGGCCCTCGGACCAGTCGAGGAATGTGCTCAGGTTCAGCTCGTGGCGGGTCACCTGCATCGAGAAGTTGGCCAGAACGGTGCGCCAGTTCTCGATCGCCCGGACGCCGCCGACCGACCCGTACCCCACCAGGGAGACGGCCTTGCCGACGAACTCCTCCCCGAGGCTGTCGACGGCGTTCTTGAACGCGCCCGGCACTCCGTGGTTGTACTCGGGGGTGACGAACACGTAGGCGTCGCACGCGTCGATGGCGTCGCTCCAGGCCTGGACGCGCTCGTCGTCGTACGACTTCTTGGCCGCCATCGGCTGCGTCGCACTGGTCAGCAGGGCCACGTCGAAGGCCTTCAGGTCGACGACTTCGTAGGTGGCGTCCCGGCCCTCGGCCTGCTTCGCGACCCACCGTCCGACGGCCTCGCCCTTGCGTCCGTCACGCACCGATCCGACCACGATCCCGATCTTCATGTGGAGCTCCGTCCCTTGTCGCGTCAGGAAACGACCGCCACGGAGTCCGCGTCGGTCCTCACCCCGACGGTAGCGGTTCCGATCTTCTCGGGCACCCGCAACTCGGCTTTGGCGCCGCTGGGCAGCAGCACGGTGACCTGCACGTAGCCGCGGCGCGGCTTCTGCTGGCGGACCTGCAACTGCACCCCGTTCGGGTCCGCGACGGGGCTCTCGGGGCCCAGCGCCACGGCGGGGTCGGCGGTCAGGTGACCCAGGCCGAGGGCGTCCGCGTCGGTCTGGGAGAGGAACGTGGAGTAGCCGAGGAAGGTGGCCACCTCGCCGCTGACCGGGTGGCGCCAGAGGTTGCGGGGCGTGTCGACCTGCAGCAACGTGCCGTCGGCCATGATGGCGACGCGGTCGGCGAGGGCGAAGGCCTCGTCCTGGTCGTGGGTGACGTGGACGGCGGTGGTGCCGGTGCGGCGCAGCACCTCGCCGAGCACCTCGACCAGGTGCTCGCGCAGCCCGCGGTCGAGGGCCGAGAGGGGCTCGTCGAGCAGCAGCAGGCGGGGCACGGGCGCGAGCGCGCGGGCGAGTGCGACGCGTTGGGCCTGGCCGCCGGAGAGCTCGGTGGTCTTGCGCTCCTGGTAGCCGGGCAGGCCAACGAGTTCCAGGAAACGGTCGACGACCTCGCCGCGGCGCCCACGCGGGGTCTTGTGCAGGCCGTAGGCGACGTTCTTGCCGACCGTGAGGCTCGGGAAGAGGGCGGGCTCCTGGAACATCATCCCGAAGTTGCGCTTGTGGGTGGGGGTGCCGGCGAGGTCGCGGCCCGCCCACGTGATGCTGCCACCGGCGAGGGGTTCGAGGCCGGCGATCGCGCGCAGCAGCGAGGACTTGCCCGAGCCCGAGGCGCCCAGCAGGGCGACGACCTCACCGGGCGCGGCGTCAAGGCTGACCCCATCGACGGCGGTGACGGTGCGGACGTCACCGGGGGCGGGCCGCTTGGGCGGCACCCACGTGATGATCGGGCGCTTGCTCGGCGTCGTGTGGCGCTGGTCGCCCGCTGACGTGCGGTAGCGCACCACCACGTCGTGGACGCCCAGGGCCCCGTTGTCGTTCACCATGTCGTCGCCTCCTCGGGTCTCATCCTCTCAGCCACCGCCATCACCAGCGCGCAGCCGACCGCCAGCAGGACCGCCGCGGCCATGCCCATGCCCTGGTTCTCCAGCCCGGGGCGTCCGATCAGGCGGAAGACCACGACCGGGAGAGTCTGCTCGTCGGGCCGGGCCAGGAACGACGTCGCCCCGAACTCGCCGAGGCTGGTCGCGAAGGCGAATCCGGTCGCGAGGCCCAGACCGCGGCCCAAGAAGGCCAGGTCGACGTCGCGCAGCACCTTGCCCGGGGACGCCCCCAGCACCGCAGCCGCCTCCCGCAGCCGCGGGTCGATCGCCCGCAGGACCGGGAGCAGGACCCGCACGACGAGGGGCAACGCCACG
This sequence comes from uncultured Propioniciclava sp., assembly GCA_937872005.1. GTDB lineage: Bacteria > Actinomycetota > Actinomycetes > Propionibacteriales > Propionibacteriaceae > Propioniciclava. The sequence continues at coordinate 2,530 of CALMPQ010000152.1, read as the reverse complement.
ATCGCCTGCGCGATGGGGATGAGGATCATCGAGCTACGCAGGTCCAGCGGCGGGCGGTTGAGGGTGATCAGGAAGCCGAACCCCACGGTGACGGCGCTGACACCCAGGGGCAGCATGAAGGTGGCGTCGAGCAGGGCGAGCCCGCGGCGTCCAAGCGCGTTGCGCGGCCGGCGGGAGACGACGAGGCTCACGAGCAGGCCCAGCACGAGGGCCAGCACCGTGGCGAGGGTGGCGGTGCGCAGGGAGTTGGCCACGGCGTCCGGGAGGGTGGTGAGCAGGTTGGCGTAGTGGTCGAGACCGATGCCGGACGCGGTGGTGAGCGAGCGGACGACGAGCGTCGACATGGGGAAGACGAGGAGGCCGAGCACGACGGTGGCGGTGAGCAGAGTGGGGAGGGCGTCGCGGCGGGGGTGCCAGGGTGACTCGACCGAGCTGTCGGTGCGCAGGCGCTGGGAGCGGGCCTGGCGGGCCTGGAGGTGGTTGGCGAGGATGAGGCTCGCGCCGACCACGACGAGCTGGACGATCGACAGCGCGGCCGCGCCGGTCAGGTCGAGCAGCTGGGTGGTGAGGAACCAGATCTCGGTCTCGATCGTGCCGTACCCGGCACCGCCCAGCACCATGACCACCCCATAGGCGGAGGCGCAGAAGAGGAACACCAGCGCGGCCGCCGAGGCGATGGCAGGGGCCAGGGCGGGGAGGGTGATGGTCCAGAACACGCGGGTGGGTGAGGCGCCCAGCACGGATGCCGCCTGCTCGGTGCGCGGGTCGAGGGAGGCCCAGAGGGCGCCCACGGTGCGGACGACGAGGGCGTAGTTGAAGAACACCAGGCTCGCGACGATGATGCCGAAGCTCTGGTCGAGGCCTAGGTGGCCCAGTGGTCCGGTGGCGATGACGAGGCTCTTGAAGGCGACGCCCACGACGACACTGGGCAGCACGAACGGGATCGTGACGATCGCGCGCACCAGCCAGCGGCCCGGGAACCGGGTGCGGTAGAGCACCCAGGCTCCCGGGACGCCGAGGAGGACCGCTGTGATGGTGCCCGCGGCGGCCTGGGCGAGGGTGGTGCCGATGACGCGCCAGGTACGGTCGTCGGCGAAGACCTGGGTGAAGCCGCTCAGGGTGAACTGGCCGTCGGGGAAGAAACCCCAGCCGATCAGGGTGGCGACGGGCCAGGCGAAGAAGACGCCGAGGAACGCCAGCGGGACTGCTCCCGCCAGCGTCCACCCGACGCGTTGGCTCACCCGATGACCGTCGAGGTCCAGGTGCGGATCCAGCTGTCGCGGTTGGCGGCGATCTCGGCGGCCGGCACGGTGTGCGGGTTGTCGCTCAGGGGGGCGAACTTGACCCACTCCTCGGGCAGCTCGGTGGCCCGGACTGCGGGGTACATGTACATCTGGCCGGGGATGTCGGCCTGCACCTCAGGGCTGAGCAGGAACTCGATGAACTTCTGCGCGCCCTCGGGGTTGGCGGCGCCCTCGATCACGCCCGCGTACTCGACCTGGCGGAAGCAGGTGCCGAGCAGGGACTGGGTCGGGGTCTTGCCGTCCACGACCTCGAACGCGGGCGAGGTCGAGTAGCTGAGCACGAGCGGGCGGGGGCCCTTGCCGGCGCTGCCGGAGAACTGGACGGAGTAGGCCTCCGTCCAGTCCTTGGCGACGAGGACGCCGTTGTTCTTCAGCTGGGTCCAGTAGTCGACCCAGCCGTCGCCCTTGGCGCCCACGGTGGCGGTCAGGAAGGCCAGGCCGGGCGAGCTGGAGGCCGGGTTGGAGACGACCAGCAGGTCCTTGTACTCGGGCTTGACCAGGTCGTCGAGGGTGGCCGGGATCGGCTTGTTGTTGGCCTCGAACCACGTCGTGTCGGCGTTGAGGCACACGTCGCCGAAGTCGATCGGGGTCAGGCGGTGGGAGTCGTCGGCCTTGAGTGCCTCGGCGTCGGCCGCCGGGATGGTCTGGGCCTGGTAGGGCGCCACGATGCCCTGGTCGAGCGCGCGCCCGGCGAACGTGTTGTCGATGCCGAAGACGACGTCGCCCAGCGGCGAGCCCTTGGTCAGGACGAGCTGGTTGGTCAGCGTGCCCGCGTCGCCGGGGGCCACGAAGGTGACGTCGAGACCGGTGTCGGCCTTGAACTTCGTGATGAGTTCCTCGCTCAGGTTGAAGGAGTCATGCGTGACGACCGTCAGCTTGGTAGGGGCCGGGGTGGTGGCCGGAGCCGAGCCGGGGGCGTCCGGGTTGGTCGTGGTGGTGGGTGAACTCACGCAGGACGCCAGCGTGAGGCTGGCCAGCGCTGCCGCGGCGAACGCGGCGGTGGTACGGCGGATGGACATTGGTGCTCCTCCTTCTGCGGAGGGGACGGCCATCGCTGGCCGAATGAGATCTCGACTCCCTACGCCGGTGCTAACCGGATCAGGTTCGAGGGTCTGCGGTGCTCCGCACTCTCAGCGCCCCCGTGGGCGCTCCCCTGTCAAGGGGAAATGATACCCGCAACCGCCGAGGGCTTGGGTCCAGTCCGCCGAGGGCTTGGGGCGACCACG
>CALMPQ010000151.1 GCA_937872005.1 uncultured Propioniciclava sp. | reverse complement strand
GGCCAAGCCACGCGGCGTCCGGACGTCGTGCGTGCCCGAGGTGCGGCGCCACGGCTCGGCGCGGACGGTCGCGGGGTCGGTGGCGTGCTCGACGAGGTGCGCGAACTCCTGGGCCGCCCACGCGGCCTTGCCCGCGGCCTCCAGCTGTTCGGCGACCCAGTCCCGCAGCGGGACGAGCAACTCCACATCGAGCGCGGCGTACGTCAACCAGTCCTCGGGGAGGGGTCGGCGCGACCAGTCCGCGGCCGAGTGTTCCTTGGCGAGGGTCTTCCCGAGAGCCCGTTCGAGGAGCGAGCCCAGGGCGACCCGGGGCAACCCCAGGAGGCGCCCCGCGAGCTCGGTGTCGAAGAGCCGCTGCGGCACCATGTTCACCTCGACCAGACAGGGCAGGTCCTGGGTGGCGGCGTGAAGGATCCACTCGGCGTCCCCGACGGCCTCGGCCAGGGCGGAGAGGTCGGCGCGGTCGGCGTCCCCCGCGAAGGCGATGGGGTCGACCAGGTGGGTGCCGGCCCCCTCACGGCGCAGCTGGATGAGGTAGGCGCGCCCGGTGTAGCGGAAGCCGTGGGCGCGCTCGGTGTCGACGGCGAGGGGGCCTGTGCCCGCGGACAGGGCGGCGACGGTGCGTGCCAGCGCCTCCTCGGTGCGGACGACCTCGGGGACGCCCTCGGCGGGCCGGGTGACCAGTTCGGGTTCGGGGGCGTCCGGCTCGGGGGCGGACGCGGGGGACTGGATCTCGGTCATCGGCGTCGCCGACCGGGGCGGTGGAGGGGGATCGGGACGACCCCGTCGGGTAGCAGGGGCAGGCCCGAGACCATGCACAGCAGGTCCTGCCAGGCCTCCACATGGGTGAGGATCTCGACTCCGGTGTCGAGCACCGGCGTCCATGAGGCGCGGATCTCGACCTCGGCCTTGTCGGGGTCATCCTCCATCGCGCCGAACGACTTGCTCGACACTGCGGTCACGGTGCCGCTGGGGGCGGTGTAGTGGGCGCCGCGGCGCTCGAGGGCATCCTGCAGCCAGGACCAGCCGACGTCGGCCAGCAGGGGGTCGGACGCCATCTCGGGGTCGACGGCGGCGCGCGCAAATGTCACGCAGCGGAAGGTGCCCTCCCACGCCGGGTTGCCGTCGGGGTCGTGCAGCAGCACGAGGCGGCCGTTGCCGACCTCCTCCTCGGCCACGTCGACGTCGGCGGCGATCGCTGCCGCGAAGGGGGCGATGCGTTGGGGGGCCGGGATCTCCTCGACCGTCAGCTCGGGGCGCCAGACCATGCCGAGCAACGAGGCAGCTGCCTCGTCGAACAGGTCGGAATGCGGTTTCCCCAGGGCCACGCCCTTCAGGCTAGGTCCCGGACGCCCTCGGCCGCGGGTGGCGCGCCGGTCAGGCCGGAGGCTGGTGCACCAAGCTGACCGAGTTGATGCAGTAGCGCAGGTCGGTGGGCGTGTCGTAGCCCTCGCCCTCGAACACGTGGCCCAAGTGGCCGTCGCAGGCTGCGCAGCGCACCTCGATGCGCGGACGCCCCGGCAGCGACTCGTCGCGCAGGTAGCGGATCCGGTCGTCGTCGGCGGGGGCGTAGAAGCTCGGCCAGCCGCAGTGGGAGGCGAACTTCTCGTTGCTCGTGAACAACTCGGCGCCGCAGCCCTTGCACGCGTAGGTCCCGGCCTCGCTGAAGTGCTCGTACTCACCCGTGCCGGGGCGCTCGGTGCCCCCCTCGCGCAACACGTGGAACTCGAAGGGGGTCAGGACCTCGCGCCACTGCTGGGGCGTCTTCTGCACCGGCGGGGTGTGGGTCATGACTGCTCCTGTTCGGCGGGATCGACGGCGAGGAGCCCCAGACTACGCGCCGAAGGCAAGGGAGGGGATGTCGACCTCGGTGCGCTCGAGCGCGGGGGCCTGGTAGTTGCCCTCCTCGTCGAAGGGGAGCAACTCCATGGCGGCGAAGGAGTGGATCGCGGCCAGCACCTCGGCCCGGGACGCCGGGTCGAGGTTGTTGGTCGGCTCGTCGAGCAGCAGCACGTTGGCCGCCGAGACCACCAGCATGGCCAGCGCCAGCCGGGTCTTCTCACCGCCCGAGAGCACCCGGGCCGGCTTGTCGACGTCGTCGCCGGTGAACAGGAACGAGCCCAGAATCTTGCGGGCATCGGTCGGCGTCATGTCCTCGGGCGCCGCGGTCATCATGTTCTCCAGCACGCTGCGCGAGACGTCCAGGGTCTCGTGCTCCTGCGCGTAGTAGCCCAGCCGCAAGCCGTGACCCGGCTGCACCTCGCCGGTATCGGACGGCTCCATGCCGGCCAGGATGCGCAGCAGCGTGGTCTTGCCAGCACCGTTCAGGCCCAGGATGACCACCCGGGAGCCCTTGTCGATGGCCAGGTTGACGTCGGTGAACACCTCCAGCGACCCGTAGCTCTTGGACAGTTCCTCGCCGCGCAGCGGCACCTTGCCGCACGGCGCCGGGGTCGGGAACCGGATCTTCGCCACCCGGTCGGACGCCCGTTCGCCCTCCACCGACGCCAGCAGCTTCTGCGCCCGCTTGGCCATGTTCTGCGCGGCGACCGCCTTGGTGGCCTTGGCCCGCATCTTGTCGGCCTGGGCCAGCAGTTGCTCGGCCTTCCGCTCGGCGTTGAGCCGTTCCCGCTTGCGGCGCTTCTCGTCGGTCTCGCGTTGCAGCAGGTAGCGCTTCCAGTCCATCGCGTACTGGTCGAGTTCGGCGCGGTTGGCGTCCAGGTGGAACACCTTGGTCACGATCGCCTCGAGCAGCCCGACGTCGTGCGAGATCAGGATCACCCCGCCGGGGTAGGCCTTCAGGTAGTCGCGCAGCCAGACGATCGAGTCGGCGTCCAGGTGGTTGGTCGGCTCGTCGAGCAGCAGGTTGTCGGCGCCCGAGAACAGGATCCGGGCCAGTTCGACGCGTCGCCGCTGACCGCCGGACAGGGTGCGCAGCGGTTGACCGAGGACCCGGTCGGGCAGCCCCAGGTTGGCGGCGATCCGGGCCGCCTCGGACTCGGCTGCGTAGCCACCGGCCGCGGCCAGTTCGGCCTCAGCCTGAGCGTACGACCGCATGGCGGCGTCCTGGGCCTCGCCGGTCTCGGTGGCCATCTCCATCGAATAGCGAGCCAGCCGGGCCAGCACCGAGTCGAGCCCCCGCGCAGAAAGAATGCGGTCCTTGGCGAGGGTGTCCAGGTCACCGGTGCGCGGATCCTGCGGCAGGTAGCCGATCTGTCCCGACCGGGTGATCTGGCCCGCCGCGGGCAGCGCTTCGCCGGCCAGGATCTTGGTCAGCGTGGTCTTGCCGGCGCCGTTGCGGCCCACCAGCCCGACCTTGTCGCCGGCCGAGACCTGGAACGACGACGGCGCCAACAGCAGCCTGGCACCCGCCCGGACTTCGACTTCCCTCGCAACTAGCACGAGGGACCACTCTACCGGGCGGGGTCACGACTCACGGAATCACAGACTTCGCTGGTCGAGCTTGTCGAGACCCCAGATTATGCGGTTGCTGACAAGGGGTTTCGACAAGCTCAACCAACGACCGGTTTCGACAAGCTCAACCAGCGGTGGTCGCTACACGCGGGACTGCTGCTGCGCCTTGCCCTTGACGATCTTCACGATCGTGCCGGGT
>CALMPQ010000150.1 GCA_937872005.1 uncultured Propioniciclava sp. | reverse complement strand
CCTACTTCGACGCCTACGTGATGATCGACATCTACTCCCGCTACATCGTCGGCGCGCACGTGCACGCGGCCGAGTCCGCCGTCCTGGCGGCCGAGATGATGAAGGAGATCTTCGGGGTCCACGGCATCCCGCAGGTCGTGCACGCCGACCGGGGCACGTCCATGACGTCCAAGACCGTCGCGGCGCTCCTGGCGGACCTGGAGGTCACCAAGTCACACAGCCGGCCCCGGGTGAGCAACGACAACCCCTACTCCGAAGCGTGGTTCAAGACGTTGAAGTTCGCGCCCGTGTTCCCCGAACGCTTCGGCTCCCTGACTGACGCCCGGTCGTTCATGGCCGACTTCGTCGCCGGCTACAACCATCACCACCACCACACCGGCATCGGACTGAACACCCCCGCTGACGTCCACTACGGCCTCGCCGCGGCGAAGGCTGGCGAGCGGGCTCTCGTCCTGGCCGCCGCCCGCGCCCGCAACCCCGAACGATTCGCCACCAACCGCGATCCGAAGATCCTGGCCATCCCACCGACGGCCTGGATCAACCAACCCGCCGACAACACCGGCATCGAGCTAGCCGCCTAACACCCACCGGCCTCAACTACCTTGACAAATTCCGATCGGGTGCGGTAACGTCGTTTCCATGCCGCTCAACGTCTTTGCCGGAGGCCGGGTGGGCGCCTGGCAGGTTGAACGCATCGAGCCGGTGACTGGTCCGTCCTTGCCGGTGGTCTCACGGTTGGCCGTGCTCGACGGGTCACGTGCAGGCGACGTCGAGGCGGCCTGGGTGCTGCGCGGGACGACGAGCTACAAGCGCTACACCCGACGCGAGGAGCAGGAGGCACTGGACGCCAAGCAGCCACAGCTCGGCCGGCCCGAAGCAACCCGGGCGGCTCTCATCCCCATCACCAAGTCCGATGCTTGGTGGCAGCTCGCTCAGGACGAACGCCGTGACCTCCTCGAGGAGAGTTCCCACCACATCGCGGTCGGGTTGGAGTACCTGCCGGCAGTCGCGCGCCAGCTCTACCACGGCCATGACCTGGGCGAGCCCTTCGACTTCCTCGCCTGGTTCGAGTACGCCCCCCAAGACGCCCCCGCGTTCGAGGAGCTCGTAGACCGACTCCGCACGACCCCCGAGTGGGGCTACGTAGAACGAGATGTCGACATCCGCCTCGCGCGGTGACCCGCCCTGCTCCCGGCTCTGCCGACAGGACAAGTGTGCTCATGGCGGGTCCACGAGCACACGGGCTATCTCAGTAGACGATGGCTCACCGGGCAAGAACGCACGCCCATCGCGGCATGACCGGGCGAGCGTCCCCGCCCCTACAGCGGCAGATGCGGGCGAGCGTCCCCGCCCTCAACGCGGCAGATGCGGGCGTGACCCCGAACGGTTCGCCACGTGTCGACGACGGCTGAAAACTGGGCCGTAATCGACGGGGCGTTGACGCCTGGCTCAATGTTCACGCCAGAACTGCCAGCCCGACGGCGGTTCTGGGAATTCTGAGCTGGGGCTCCAACCGACTGGAGGTGACCACCGCTCCGGCGGCGTTGGCCAGCTTGGCGGGACGGCGAAGATGAGGCGGGCTCGACGGCGCCGCCACCTCCGCCGGAGCAGCAGTGCCCCGGCAATCGAGAGTGACATGCACGCGACGGCAACCAGCGTCGCGATGAGCCGGAAGCGACCGAGATCGGCACCCTGGCCCGGGCCCGGATCACTCGGTGCCCCACCCAGGACCAACGCGACAAGGCCAACCAGACCAATGATGAGACACAAGACGAAGGAGCTGGCATAAGCGGTGCGTATCCGTCGGGACTCCGCCGGTCTTTCCAGGGCAGAACTCATCGGCGTCCCTCAGCCCGCCCAGACGGGCGAACGGGCCCCCGAGGGGCGTTCTTCAGGCGTTCGCACGCGCCCAAACTAGCCCGTTCACGCTCGGCCCGGAGTGGACAAGAACGGTCCGCGTCGCATGACGTGAGAGGGCGGCGGCCAAGGCAACAGTCAGCGCCCTCACGAGGCCCGGGTCGAGAACATGGAGCACACCGTCAAGGGCGCTCGCAATACATCGGCGGCGGGCCCTTACGGGACACGCTTCGCGTGCCGATGGCAGTGCGTGAGTCGGGGAGTGCGGAGGGGGCACACGTGAGCGCGACGCGACCGGGGAGCCATGCCCGCGACCCCTCCGTTCCCCCGCCGGTCGATCCTGAGCTGACACGGCTGTCGGTGCGGTGGACCCACGGCGCGTTGCGAACGGTGATCGCCGTGTGGTTGATCGCGGGCCTGGTGGGCGCCTCCTACGACGCTCTGAGTCGCTACGGGCATCTGACCTGGATCCTGGTGTGGGGTGGGCGCGGCGGTGCCCTACGGGTCAGGATGAGTTGAGGCCGGTGGTTCATAGCAAGTCCGCCAGCGTGGGGCGTGAACCAGGAGTCCAATCATCATGAGTTCGTCTTTGATCGCGGTGCGCGACGATGGTCGTATGCCCAGTCCCGGACCTCGTTCGGGGGGTCCGACCTCGCGGAGGTCGTTCTCCTCGGCGCAGAAGCTTGACCACCTGGCCGCCTACGAGGTGGCCGTCGCCAGCGGCCTGGGCGGTGCGTACCTGCGCGAGCACGGGTTGTACTCCTCGCTGGTCAGCGAGTGGCGCCGGATGCGTGACGCAGGGGTCCTCGCGGGGAAACAACCTGGGGAGAAGATCGGGCGGCTGTCGGCCGAGCAGGCGGAGATCGCCCGGTTGCGCCGTCAGCTCGACAAGGCCGAGCGGAGGTTGGTGACGACCGAGGCGGCGCTGGTGATCATGGGAAAAGCACACGATCTCTTGGACGTGCTTACCAAGAGATCGCGGGACGACTCCGAGCACACCACGCGTTGATGGCTACCTACCGTGAGCTGACCGGTGCGGGGGTCCCGACCCGGGCCGCGGCGATCCTGGTCGGGGTGTCGCGGGCGACCGCGACCCGCCGCCCCCGCACCCCGGTGGTGACCAGGGCCCGGGTGCCGGTGAACAAGCTCACCGACGCGGAACGGGCCGAGGTCCTGGCGGTCGTGAACAGCCCCAGGTTCGTGGACCTGCCCCCGATCCAGATCTACGCCCACCTGCTCGACGAGGGCGTGTATCTGGGGTCGATCTCCACGATCTACCGGGTGTTGACCGCGAACGCGCAGATCAAGGAGCGCCGCCGGTTGGCCCGCCACCCGGCCCGGACCATCCCCGAGCTCGTCGCCACCGCCCCCGGGCAGGTCTACTCGTGGGACATCACCAAGCTCGCCGGGCCCATCAAGGGCACCTACTTCGACGCCTACGTGATGATCGACATCTACTCCCGCTACATCGTCGGCGC
>CALMPQ010000149.1 GCA_937872005.1 uncultured Propioniciclava sp. | reverse complement strand
TCGCCTCCGCCGGCGACAACGCCGCCATGGAATCCTTCTTCGCCCTGCTCCAGAACAATGTCCTCGACCGGCGCCGCTGGCACACCCGCCACGACCTCCGGATCGCGATCGTGACCTGGATCGAACGGACCTACCACCGCCGCCGACGACAAGCCCGCCTGGGACGTTTGACCCCCATCGAGTTCGAGACCATCATGACCACACCGGCCGACCAAGCCGCCTAACCCAACCTGTCACCAAGACGTGCAGCAGTCCCCTTGGACGAGGGTGAGGGCTGTGTCGAGATCGGCGATTCCGGCTTCGCCGGCGATGAGGGCGCGGGTTCGGAGGCGTTTGAAGAGGTCGGCGTCGACGAGGAGGTCGTTGACTTCGTAGATGCCGATGCCGAGGAGTCGTCCGGTTTGGCTCTTGCGCGCTTGGGGTAGGTGGGGTTGGCCGGTGGCTGGGTTGGTCCCGAGCCATTCGCGCAGTTTGCTGAGGTCGCGGCGAGCGCGCTCTTCGGTGATGGTGAGGGCGTCGGTGACCTGGGCGGTGGTTGCGCCGTGGGGTTGGGACCAGAGGGAGGCGAGGAGTTCGGTGTAGAAGGCTCGCCGTTTGGCGGCTGCGAGTGGGTTGCCGCCGGTGCCGACGCGCGCGTAGATGGGGCCGAGGACGGAGAGGCGGGGGCGTGGACCTTGGCCGGCCTGCCATTCGGCGAGGTCGTGGTCGAGGGTGGTGTCGGCCTCTCCGAGTCGGTCGGCGACTGTGAGGGGTACGGCTGGCGCGAGTGTCTGCAGGTCCTCTCTGGTGGTGGCTGTGTGAGTGAGGTAGACGTCGTCTGGCTCGGGGAGGAGGGATCCGGGGTTCGCTCCACTCAACTCACGCCTTTGGCTGCTGCCGGTCAGGTTGCCTGTGGCATCGGTGCTGGGGGTCTCGGCCGGGATGGGTGTGTCCTCGAGGTTGTCCGCTGCGGCGAGGAGTGCGGTGCAGCCTTGGGCTTCGTCGCTGGTGAGGCCGACGGCGATCAACAACCTCCCCAAGTGGCTCAAGAAGAGGCTGGCCCGCCGAGCCAAGGCCATGGAGCAGTGGGAACACGGCCACCCCTTTGTGTTTTCGTTGGGGTACCCACGCGAGGTCGTCCTTCCCAACGGGCTTCGTCAGTTCTCTGCCGACAACGTTCCGCCCGGTGATAGCAACTTGGGCAAGTGGGTGCGCGACGTCCTGGACGGCGCCGGATTCCCATGGGCGATCCCGCATACCTTTCGCCGGACCGTCGCCACGCTGCTACACGAAGCCGGCATCCCTCTTGTCGCGATAGCCGACCAGCTTGGGCACGCCGATCCCTCCATGACCATGAGTGTCTACTTGGGGCGCGATCTGGAAGGCGACAAGAGTGCCCTAGCCAAGGTGCTTTGAGTCTGGCACAGCGAGCCATTAGGCGGTTGTTCGGTAACAAATCCGGTAATTCGTAGGTTTCGGGCTCCCACGAACGCTGCGCGACCCCGCTTTGACTAGGTGTTTCAGCGCCCCCGGCCCGACTCGAACGGGCAACCATCGGATTAGAAGGCCGGTGCTCTATCCATTGAGCTACGGGGGCTCCGCCCCACGAGTTTAGGGGGTCCGGGCGTCGAGGAACTTCTGCAGGGTGGCCAGCTCGGTCGTCTGGGCTTGCAGCATCGACTGCGCCAGCTCGCGCACCGCGGGGAGCGACGCATGGTCGTAGGCGTGCTGGGCCATCTCCACCCCGCCCTGGTGGTGCGGGATCATCAGTTCCAGGTACTTGCGCTCGGCCTCGACACCCGACAGGGCCTCGAGTTCATTCAGGTCCGTCTGCGAGGCCATGCCCGTCATCGGCACATCCTCCGCGTGGTGGGCGTGCGAGCCGCCCATCCAGCGCATCGGTGGCTCGTTGACGGCGAAAGGCTCACCCCACAGCGCGAGCCAGCCCTGCATCTGGCCCACCTGGTTGGTCTGCGTCAGCACCATGTCGACGGCGATCGCCTTCAGCTCCTCGTCGGTCCCGCGCTCACGCAGCAGCTCCGACATCAGCACGGCCTGCTGGTGGTGGACGGCCATGTCGCGGCTGAAGCCGACATCCACGGCGCTGGGCCGAGCCACCGTGGACTCGACACTGAGGCGTCCGAACAGGAAGGAGGCGGCGATCAACGCCACGACGCCGACGAGGGCGGCGACGATCACATAGCGGCGGTTCACAGCGACGGCTTTCCGACGCCACCGAAGCAGGCCGCGCCGCGCTCGGGCGTCTGCGGCCCCTGCATGTACGTGGCCAGGAAGGTGCCGAGGCGCTCGTCGGCGGCCGTGTCGACCGTGAGCTGCAGGCCCCAGGCGCTGGCGACGATCGGCGAGGGCAGGCCCTCCATCGGGCTCAGCATCGCGTAGGGCTTGCCGCGCACGAGCGAGCGCAGCTTGCCGACGTCGTCACCCGACAGCGAGGGGTCATAGGTGATCCACACCGCACCGTGCTCGAGCGAGTGCACCGCCGGCTCGATCGGGGTGATCGGCTCGTCGTAGATGCCACAGTTCTGCCAGTGGCCCGTGTGGTCGCCACCGACGGGCGGGTTCTGCGCGTACGTCACCGGCGTCGACACGTGGTTCGCCGACAGGCCCGTGAAGGTCTGGACGCCGTCGATCGGCCCGGTCGCCGGCGCCGCACTCGTCGACCGCAGCCCCATCGCGAGCGGCAGGATCAGGGCGATGACAACCGCGAGCACAGGGATCGCCGCCGCGATGCCGATGCCGATCTTCCAGCGTCGGTCCTTGCGCGCCTGCTCGGCCTGCATCGCGGCCACGCGTGCAGCGCGATCGCTGGCCGCCTTCTTGCTTCCCATGGTCGAGCCCCTCGATTGGTTGCACTTTCAACCACTATGGTACCGAACGCGCACCGGGACCCCAAGCCCACGGGTGTAGGTTCTGCCAACGTGGCTCCCGAATCCCTCTCCCGCAAGCAGTGGCGGGACCTGGCGATCTCGGTGTACCTGCCCACGATGCTCTCGTTCATCGGGTTCGGCGCGGTCATTCCCCTGATCGCCCTCACGGCGCACGACTTGGGCGCCTCGACCGCCGAGGCCGCCCTCGTCGTGTCGCTGCTCGGCATCGGCAGCCTGCTGGGCGCCCTCCCCGCCGGGGCCATCACCCAACGCTTCGGCGAGCGCCGCGCCCTCGTCGGTTCCCTCGTCGTGGACGCCGCCTGCATGGTCGCCGCCGCCTTCGCCACCCACGTGCTGGTGCTCGCCGCGGCGGTGCTGGCCCTCGGGTTGTCTGGGGCCGTGCTCATGATCGCCCGGCAGTCCTTCCTGACCGAGTTCATCCCCTTCCAGTTCCGGGCGCGAGCGCTGTCGACGCTGGGCGGGGTCTTCCGCGTCGGTTCGCTCCTGGGCCCCCTCGCCGGCGCGGCGGTCGTCACGCTCTTCGACCTCCGGGCCGCCTACTGGCTCGCCGTCGGCACCTCGCTGGCCGCGGCTGCGATCAGCGCGCTGCTCCCCGACCTGCCGCCGTCCGCCCACCCCGACCCCAACGAACCGGTGGGGATGGCGTCCGTGTTGCGCGCCCACGCGAGGATGCTGCTCACGGTCGGCCTGGGCGCCGCGGCGCTGATGCTCGTGCGTGCCACGCGGGACGCCCTCCTCCCCCTCTGGGCAGCCGAGATCGGCCTGGGGCCGGCGGAGACCAGCCTGATCTTCGCGGCGTCTTCGGCCATCGACCTGGCGTTGTTCTACCTCGGGGGCTCGATGATGGACCGCCTCGGCCGCCGCGCGGTCGCCGTGCCCGCCATGGTCGTCATGAGCGCGTGCTTCGGCCTGCTGCCCCTGACCGCCACCGGCTTGGGCCTGACGGCCGTGGCGGTGGGGCTCGGGTTGGGCAACGGCATCAGTTCGGGCGTCGTCCTCACCCTCGGGTCGGACGCCTCCCCCTCCATCGGCCGCACCCACTTCCTGGCCGGATGGCGCCTCGTCACCGGGATCGGCCAAGCCGCCGGCCCGCTGATGGTCAGCGGGCTGGCAGCGGTGGCGTCCCTGCCGGTGGCCGCGTGGGCGGTCGCCGCGGTGGGGATGCTGGGTGGGGCGTGGCTCTGGTACTGGGCCGGCCCGCCCCGGACGATTCCCACTCCGCCGGGTGGCAACTGAACGGGTTCGGGCCGAAATCCGCTCGAGAGCCACCCGGTGGAGTGGCTTCCGTCCCGCGAGGGTGGACCGACAGTCAGTCGCCGACGGTGTCGCGCCCGCGCCCCACGATCTTGGGGTCGGGGTCGTAGACGACCGAGTCGTCGCGTCCGGCGTAGTCGAACTTGTTCAGGAACGCCCGCATCGCGTTGAGACGCGCCCGCTTCTTGTCGTTGGAGCGAATCGTCGTCCACGGGGCGTGGTCGGTGTCGGTGCGTTCGAACATCGCCTCCTTGGCCGCGGTGTAGTCCTCCCACCGGTCAAGGGACTCGAGGTCCATCGGGGAGAGCTTCCAGCGCCGCACGGGGTCGATCTGGCGGATCGCGAACCGGGTGCGCTGTTCGCGCTGGGTCACCGAGAACCAGAACTTGGTCAGGTGGATGCCCGCGTCGATGA
>CALMPQ010000148.1 GCA_937872005.1 uncultured Propioniciclava sp. | reverse complement strand
GACGGGCGCCGGTGCCGTCGGGTAGGAGTCGGGCAGCCAGGCCGACAGGGGGAACACGGCCGCCTTGATCGCGAAGACCACCAGCAGCATGAACTGGATGACGGACTGCACTGAGTCGGGCAGGGCGGGGATTCGCTCGGCCACCTGGGCCATGTTCACCGAACCGACGGCCGCGTAGGTGGTCGCCAGCGCGATGAGGAACAAGCTCGAGCTGAGCAGGTTCACGACGACGTAGATCGAGCCGGCGCGGATGCGGGAGGCGGTCCCACCCATGGTCAGCAGCACATAGGACGCGAACAGGAGGATCTCGAAACCCACGAACAGGTTGAACAGGTCCCCGGCGAGGAAGGCGTTCGACACCCCGGCACACATGAGCAGGAAGGTCGGGTGGAAGATCGAGACCGGCGTCTCCTTGCGGACCTCGTCCTCCTCCTGACCGGCGGAGAAGATGAGCACGGCCAGCGTGACGATGCCCGCCACCGTGAGCATGATGGCCGAGAGGCGGTCGGCGACCAGCGCGATGCCGAACCCGACCGGCCAGGCGCCCATCCACAGGCTCTGGACGCCCCGGGTCTCGGCCTGGTAGGCCAACATCCCGGCCGCCGCCACGACGCCGACGAGCACGAGGATCGACACCGCGCGCTGGAGGCGGGGACGGCGTCCGAGCATGAGGGTGAGGGCTGCACCGAGCATGGGCAGCAGGACGGGGACGGTGAGCAGGTTGTTCATTCGCTCACCCGGTCCTCACCGGTGTCGGAGAACCGGATGTCCTCGTAGCTGTCGGAGACGTCGTCGCGCTCGGCGAGCTCGCGGATGCGGCGGTCCTCGATGTCGTCGGAGACCTCATCGTTGCCGTGCAACTGGAAGCTGCGGTACGCCATGGTGACCACGAAGGCGGACACGGCCATCGTGATGACGATCGCGGTCAGGACCATGGCCTGCGGGAGCGGGTCCGCCATGCCCTCGCCGGCGAACAGGCCGATGAGCGGCGGGTTCCCCGCCGGCCCCGAGGCGATGAGGAAGAGCACGTTGACGCCGTTGCTCATGACCAGCACCCCGACCAGGATCCGGGTCAGCGAACGCTCGGTGAGCAGGTAGACGCCGGAGGAGATGAGCACCGCGGCGACGATCGCGAGGGTCAGGTTGCCCGTCATCGCGCACCCCCCTGCCGCGCGCTCGCCGGGAGGGCGGTCGTCGACTCGGGCCGCGGGAGCGGCGTGCGCTCCTCCTCGGCCTGGACGTCGATGCCGGCCCCCAGGCTACGGACGATGTCGAGCATCATGCCGACGACGATCAGGTAGACGCCGATGTCGAACACGGTCGAGCTGACCAGGTGCAGGTCGCCGAACAGGTTCATCGGGCCCCACCGGGTCGGCACGGCGGTGAGGGCGGGGATCGACAGCGAGATGTCGTAGCTCTGCAGGATGCGGCCGCCGAACGCCCACGGCAGCAGCGCACTGCCGGCCGCCACGAACAGCCCCGCACCCAGGACGCGACCCGCGTCGATCGGCGCCGCCTCCTCCAGTTCGCGCCCACCCGCGGCCAAGTAGCGGACGACGAGGGCCATGCCCGCCACGAGGCCGCCGGCGAAGCCGCCGCCGGGGAGGTTGTGGCCCGCGGTCAGCAGGTAGAGCGAGGCGACGATCATGATGCCGAACAGCAGGCGCGTCGTGACCTCGAAGATCAGCGACCGCGCGGCGGGGTGCAGCGAGCCGGTCGTGCGCAACCAGGCGCCCTCGCTCTGGTTGACCGCGACCTTGCGCGTGCGCCGCTGCTGGACGCGCGAGCGCAGGAAGATCAGGCTGGCGACGCCGGTGGCCGCGATGACCAGCACCGAGATCTCGCCCAAGGTGTCCCAGGCTCGGGTGTCGACCAGGATGACGTTCACGATGTTCTTGCCGTAGCCGAACTCGTACGCGGCGGTCTCGAGGCCGGCCGACGACGGGGTCGCCGTGCGGGACGCCGCGGCCACCATCACCGACGCGCTCACGACCACACCGACCGCGATGGCCAGCACCATGCGCCACCAGCGCGAGCTCTGCAGCGGCCGGTCGGTGAAGTACTTGGGCAGGGTCCGCAGCACGAGCAGGAAGACCAGCAGGCTGACGGTCTCGATGAGCACCTGGGTCAGCGCGAGGTCGGGGGCCCCGTGGGCGAGGAACAGCAGCGCCGTGCCGTACCCGGTCACACCGACCGTGATGATGGCCCGGACGCGACCGCGCACGGCGACCAGGCTGACCGCCGCGACGCAGGTCACGATGGCGATCGCCACTTGGCCCACGTTGTCGAACCAGGACCACTCGCCGGGCCAGGCCGGCATGATCATCAGCGTGCCGCCGACCGCGACCACGAACACCGACAGGATCGTGGACAGGTACGAGGCGAGCGAACCGCGCTGGACGCGGGCGGTCACCTCGACGGCCGCGACGTCGAGCAGGCGCATCGACCAGCGGTAGAAGTCGTTGGCCGCCGGGACCTGGGGGAAGGTCGCCTGGACCCGCGCGACGGTCTCCCGCTGCCAGAACAACACCACGCCACCCAGGATCGCCACCGCCGACAAGGCGAGCGGCAGGATGAAGCCGTGCCACAGGGCCAGCGAGTGCGGCTCGGAGCCGACGTTGATGCCGCGCCGGTAGGTGCCGAACAGGGTGGTGAGCTGCGGGCCGAGGAAACCGAGCGCGAGCGACATCACGCCGAGGAGCACCGGCCCCGCGATGAAGCCGACCGCGGGCGTCTTCGTGACCTCGAGCTTGACGCTGCGACGCCGCGTGCCGAACGCACCCCACCAGAAGCGCAACGAGTAGGCCGCCGTCAGCATCGAGCCGGTGACGATGGCCGCGACGAGCAACGCCGCGGGTGCGGGCAGCATCCCCGTCCCGTCCCCACCCTGGGCGACCTTGACGAGGGCCTCCAGCGCCGCCTCCTTGGCCACGAACCCGAACAGGGGCGGCAGACCCGCCATGGACGCCGCGGCCAGGCCACTGGCGACGGCCAAAACCGGCATCCGGCGGCCCAGACCGGTGAGCTTGGTGATGTCGCGGGTGCCGGCGGTCACGTCGACCACCCCGACGGTCAGGAACAGGGCGGCCTTGAACAGCGCGTGCGCCAGGAGCATGGCCAGACCCGCCTGGCCCGCGGCCTGGGTGCCGATGCCGACCAGCATGGTGATGAAGCCGAGCTGGCTGACGGTGCCGTAGGCCAGCAGCAGCTTCAGGTCGGTCTGCCGCAGCGACCGCCAGCCGCCGAGGATCATCGTGGTGGCGCCGAGCACGGTCAGCGTCTCGCGCCAGAACAGCACGCCCGCGAACACCGGGGCCAGCGCGGCGACGAGGTAGACGCCGGCCTTCACCATCGTCGCGGCGTGCAGGTAGGCCGACACCGGCGTGGGGGCGGCCATCGCGCCGGGGAGCCAGAAGTGGAAGGGAGCCAGCGCTGACTTGCTGAGGGCGCCCACGAGCATCAGCAGCGCGGCAGCCGTGGGAAGGGGGCCCTCCGGTGCGGCGGCGAGGATCGCCTGGAGCCGGAAGGTGCCCGTCAACATCCCGAACGAGACGATGCCCACGAGCATGGCCAGGCCGCCCGTGGTGGTCACGATCAGGGCCGTGGTCGCGGCGGCACGGTTCGCGCGGCGGGAGGAGTCGTGACCGATCATCAGGTAGGAGAACACCGTGGTGAGCTCCCAGAACACGTACAGCACGATGAGGTCGTCGGCCGTGACGAGGCCCAGCATCGCCCCGGCGAAGGCCACGAGGAGGCCCAGGGTGCGGGCGGGCGGCTTGGTGAAGTACCACCGGCAGTAGGCCAGCACGATCACGCCGATGCCCGTCACCAGCAGCGCCAGCAGCCACTGCAGGAGCCCGACATGGAAGCTGAGTGAGACGGCGAGGGACCGGATCCAGGGCGTGGCTTCGACGAATGCCGAGCCCGACACGACCGCGGGCCCCAGGGTGAGCAGCCACCCGAAGCCGATGGCGGGGGCGATCGCGACCACCAGGAAGGCGTTCCGCCCGAGCAGACGCGTCCACCATGCAGCCGTGACACCCAGCACGAAGTGCAGGGTGATCAGACTGAGGAGCACGCGGTCACGCCTTTCGGTTCAAGGTGGGCCGGGGAATCGGGGTCAGTCTACCGTGGCGGCGGGGTCGGTCCCGGGACCCAGCCATATCCCGGGCCGGGTGCGGCCAACGCCTCCAGCTCGCGGCGTCCGGGGGCCGACGTCACCACGGGGCGACGCCGCCGGGCCAGGAACTCGCCCACCGCGCCGCCGACGAGCAGGAGTGCCATGGGGATCAGCACGGTCACGTCCCCCACCCCGGCCTCCCGGTTGAACATGTCGGAGAAGTCGACGAACGGCAGCAGGGCCATCGAGACGGTGTTGTGGATCGCGTGGATCGCGATCGCCGCCTCGAGTCCGCCGGTGCGCCAGGTCAACCACGAGCCCACCAGGGCGAACACGATGTAGAAGGCGTTCAGCCACGGGTCCCCGGCGCCGTGCATGGCCATGAACACGAGGGCGGTGACCGTCGTCGACGCGGCGAACCCGAACACCGGCGATCG
>CALMPQ010000147.1 GCA_937872005.1 uncultured Propioniciclava sp. | reverse complement strand
GTCGGGTCGACCGGCACACGCGCCGGGATCTACGACGCGCAGGCGCGTCCGGTCAAGGGGTTCAAGACCAAGGTGGGTCACGCGTTCACCACGATCGCGAACGGCACGTCGACGATCGACCCCGACCAGGTGACCGCCGAGGTGCGGCACGTGGTCGGCGAGGTGCTGGACGGCTTCGCGCACCCCGTCGCCGGGGTGGCGATCGACACCTTCGCGTCCTCGCTCGTCGGGGTGGACGCCGACGGCGCGGCCATCACCCCCTGCTACACCTATGCCGACAGCCGCTCGTCGGCGCAGGTCAACTACCTCAAGAGCATCCTGAACGAGGACGACACCCAGCAGCGGACCGGCACCCGCCAGCACACCGGATACCTGCCCTCGCGCTTCCTGTGGTTGAAGCAGACCGACCCCCACACGTTCGCGCGTGTGCGACGGTGGGTGAGCCTGGGCGAGTACGCCTGGCTGCGCATCATCGGCACCACGGCCGCCGGCACCTCCACCGCCGCGTGGACCGGCATGCTGAACCGTCGCGAGGGCGCGTGGGACGCCACCCTGCTCGACCTGGTGGGTGTCGATGTCGAACGGCTCTCCCCCATCGCACCGCCGTCGCGGCCGTTGACCCCCGTGGTGTCGGTGGGCGCCGACTGGCCCGCGCTCAAGGACGCCGTGTGGTTCGCCCCCATCTCGGACGGGCACTCCCAGTCGATCGGGGCCGGCTCGGTGGACGCCTCGACGATGGTGCTGTCCGCCGCCACGTCGGGGGCGCTGCGGGTGCTGGTCGCGGGTGACCTCGACAACCTCCCCCGCGGCCTGTGGTGCAACCGGATCGACGAGACCTCCTCGATCCTGGGCGGCGCCCTGAACGACGTGGGCCGGGCCGTGACGTGGTTGGAGGCGACCCTGAAGCTGCCCCCGGCCGAGGAGTTGGCGGCGCTGGTCGTCTCCGACCCCGAACCCGGGTTGCCGGTCGTGTTGCCGTGGTTCTCGGGCGAGCGATCCACGGGCTGGGTCGGCGAAGCCCGCGCCGTGCTGCACCGGGTGTCGGCCGCAACGACGGCGTCCGACCTCTACCGGGCCACGATCGAGGGCGTGGCCCTGTCGTACGTGCGCATGCTGCGCGACCTGGTCACCGTCGCGGGGCCACCCGCGGCGATCATCGCGACCGGACGCGTGACCGCCGACCTGCCGGGGCTGATGCAGGTCGTCGCGGACGCCACGGGCGTCCCGGTGACGCCGCTGACGTTGAAGCGCTCCACGCTGCGCGGGACGGCGCTGCACGCGCTGCCGGTGCTGGCGCCGGGGGTGGAACCGGCGGCCGCGCCCAAGGGCGACACCTACGAGCCGCACCCCGAGCGGCTGGGCTACTACCACCGCCGCATGGAGCGCTTCCAGGTGGTCTACGACAAGCTGATCGCGCACGCCAACTGACCGCCCCCCGCCGAGAGCCCGCGTTCCCAGCGCCGAGGGCCCGCGTTCCCAGCGCCGAGAGCCTGCCTTCCGGCTGCCGAGAGCCTGCCGCAGGCTGTCGACGCGCTGAACACGGGCTCTCGGCGGCGTAAGCCCGGGCTCTCGGCGTGCCTCCCGCTGCGCCGCGGCGTCAGGCCCGGGTCGAACCGCCCTCGGGTTCAGAGGTGGACGCCTCGGCTGCGGCCTCCTGCTCGGCCTGCTCCTCGACGAGCCAGCGGGGCGTGGCGTCCCCGATGCGGCGCGGGCTGCGGACGGGCTCACGCGGCCCGATGAGGGTCTTTGGCGGGGTGGTGAGCGCCCGTCCACCGGTGGCGAGGCCAGGGAACGGGTCGGAGTCGTTCAGGTAGAGCACGATGCTCTTGATGGTCGCAATCACCGGCACGACGAAGAGTGCCCCCACAAGGCCGAGAACGTAGGTGGCGGCGGCGACCGACAGCAGGATCAGCAGCGGGTGCACGTCGACCGCCTTGCCCATGAGGATCGGGCTGAGCACGTTGGCCTCGACCTGCTGGACGAGGATGCAGACCCCCAGCATGGCCAGCGCCACCCCTGGCCCCTGGAACGCCAGTGCCATGACGATCGCGACCGCGCTCGAGACGATCGCCCCGACGAACGGGATGAAGCACAACACGAAGGTGATCGCCATGATCGGGATGACGAACGGCACCCCGAGGACGAGGGCACCCAGGCCGATGCCCACGGCGTCCACGGCGGCGACGAGGAGCTGGGTGCGGCAGTACGTGCCGAGGGTCACCCAGCCGCGGCGGGCGGCCTGCCAAGCGTCGCGGTGCAGGTGCTGGGGCAGAAAGAGGATGAGGGCGGCCGCGATGCGGTCGCCTTGGGCGAGGAAGAAGAAGGTCGCGACCAAGGCGAGCACCGTCGACACGAAGAAGCCGGCGACACCGGCGCCGGCGCCGAGGGCTCCAGCTGCGAGCCCGGCCTGATTGGCCTCGAGCCACGCGGCGACCTGGCCGATGCCCTCGTCGATGAGTTGTCCGTCGATGGGGGTGGAGGTGGTCAACCAGACGCGGAGCTGCTGGAGCTGGTCGGCGAACACGCGGCCGATCTCGCCGAACCCGCCGGCGAGTTGGGTGCCGGCCACCCAGAGGACGCCGCCGATCACCGCGAGCGCCAGGACGATCGTGAGGCCCGCGCCGAGAGCGCGCGGCAGCTTGAGCCGGTGGTTCAGCACGACCTGCAGCGGCATGAGCAGGCCGGTCAGCAGCACCGAGAGTGCCACCGGCACGAGCACGGCACTCAGCACCGCCCCCGCGTCGGCCAGCGTGCGGAGGGCCCACCCCACGGCGATGACGAGCACGGAGGCGACGAGCGCCCCGCGCACCAGCGGGCTCCCGATCAGACGGCGCGATGCATCAGGGCTAGTCATGCGCCCACTCTGCCTTGCCCCCATGGCAAAGTGATGTGGCGCTTGTATC
>CALMPQ010000146.1 GCA_937872005.1 uncultured Propioniciclava sp. | reverse complement strand
TGGACTCGCCGGGGTAGGCGTCGGTGACGGGGGCGTCCACGACGTCCTGCGCGTCCTCGGGTGCGACGGCGTCGGCGGCCTCGGCGGTCGCGGCGGCGTCGTCCTTCAGGTCGAACGCCTCGGTCGACTGGCCCTTGGCGTCCTTGGCGGCGTCCCGCGCCACCTGGACCTGGTGCTGGAAGTCGGCCACGGTGGTGCGGCCGCGCTCGGCCATGTCGTGGAACGCCTTGGTCGCCTCGTCGAAGAAGCCCTTGAACTGGTCGGGCATCGCGTCGACGAACTGGCGGAAGTTCGGGTCCACACCCTCGGGGGTCTTGGCCGCGATCTCCTTGCGCTGGGAGTCGTAGAACTCCTTGGCCTTCTCGGCCAGGACGTTCGCGATACCGGCGGCCGCGTAGGCGGTCTCGGTGGCGAACTTGATCACGGCGTCCCCGAGCTGCTCGGGGGTGAACTTCTCACCGGCAGCCAGGTGGGCTTCCTCGGCCTTCACCTCGAACTCCTCGACGAACTCGCCCTCCGGCTGGATGTGGTCGTCGTTCTGGTTGGACGTGTACTCGTTGTACTGGTCGGACATGGTGGTCACTCCTCGTTGGCTGCCGGGGGTTCCGGCGTGGGATGGGGTGCGGGGTGGGGCCCACCGTCGGGCTGGACGAACGCCAAGTAGACGGTGATCAGGGCCTGCTTCTGGGCGGCGGTCAGGGCCGGGTCGGACTGGACGGCACGCTCCACCGACGTCGGACGGGTCTCGTCCGGGTCGAGGATGCCGGCGCGGACGTACAGCGACTCAGCCGACACCGACAGGGCGGTGGCGATCTGGTTCAGCACCTCCGCGGACGGCTTGCGCAGCCCCCGCTCGATCTGGCTCACGTAGGGATTCGAAATGCCCGCCCGGTCGGCGAGCTGTCGCAACGACATCTCTGCCGCACGACGCTGGGCCGCGATGAAGTCGCCGAGCGGCAGCCGCTCGTGCTGATCGACTCCTCCGTCGCGTTCCATGTCGACCAGTCTGCTAGCTGGAGTTAGCGCCGACAACCCCCCGGCCCCCGGAATCGAACCCTGAGACCACCCCGACAAGCCCAATCAGGGTGCGAACTGCTCGCAAGCACGCCGGGCGCCCGCTAAGCTCCGATCCGGCCCTGAACCAGCAGGGCGCGCGAGAGGAGTCACGCATGAGCCACCCGCAGGAGCCCGTCGACGGCATGGGCGCGATCCCGGTCGAGGGCGGGGTCGCCTTCCGCGTCTGGGCACCCCACGCCGACGCCGTGGCCGTCTTCGGCGACTTCAACGAGTGGCACGCGGACGCCGACCCGCTGGAGTCCGAGGGCAACGGCTACTGGTACGGCTTCGTGGAGGGCGCGCAGGCGGGTCAGGAGTACAAGTTCCAGATCACCAACGGCGAGGACTCGTTCGCCCGCGTCGACCCCTACGCCCGCCAGGTGACCAACTCGGTGGGCAACGGCGTCATCTACGACCACGCGGCCTACGACTGGGAGGGCGACTCCGCCAACTGCCCGCCCCACCACGAGATGGTCATCTACGAGATGCACATCGGGTCGTTCGGCGGTCAGGACTCCGAGGGATCGGTGTGCCACCTCAACGACGCGATCGCCCGACTCGACCACCTCGTCGACCTGGGCGTCAACGCCGTCGAGGTGATGCCCATGGCCGAGTTCGCCGGCGACATGAGCTGGGGCTACAACCCGGCCCACATCTTCGCCGTCGAGAGCGCCTACGGCGGCCCCGACGCCTACAAGACGTTCGTGAAGGAGTGCCACCGCCGCGGCATCGCCGTCATCCAGGACGTCGTCTACAACCACTTCGGCCCCTCCGACCTCGACCTGTGGACGTTCGACGGCTGGAGCGAGGACGGCAAGGGCGGCATCTACTTCTACAACGACGACCGTTCCGAGACGCCGTGGGGCGACACCCGTCCCGACTACGGCCGGGGTGAGGTGCGCAACTTCATCCGTGACAACGCGCTCATGTGGATGCGCGACTACCACGTGGACGGGCTGCGCCTCGACATGGTGCCCCACATGTACACCCACCAGGGCAACTACCTGGAGGAGGGATGGTCGCTGATGCGCTGGATCACCGACTCCATCCGCGAGGAGTTCCCGGGCCGCATCACGATCGCCGAGGACCTGCACAAGAACCCGCTCATCACCGAGGAGGAGACCGACGGAGCCGGCTTCCACGCCCAGTGGGATGCCGCGTTCGTCCACCCCGTGCGCGCCGAGCTGATCACGGTCGAGGACGAGCATCGCTCCCTGGGCGCCCTGGCCGAGGCGATCGCCCACCACTACGGCGACCCCATGGAGCGCGTGATCTACACCGAGTCCCACGACGAGGTCGCCAACGGCCAGGCGCGCGTCCCGCAGGAGATCGAGCCCGACAACGCGACCGGGTGGCCGGCGCAGAAGCGCTCCACCATCGGGGCGGCGCTGGTGATGACCTCCCCGGGCATCCCGATGATGTTCCAGGGCCAGGAGTTCCTCGAGGGCGGCTGGTTCCGCGACGACGTCCCGCTCGACTGGCGCCGACGCGACGACTTCTCCGGCATCGCCCGCCTCTACGCCGACCTCATCGACCTGCGCCTCAACCGCGGCGGCGTCACCCGGGGCCTGACCGGCCGCGGGCTGAACATCCACCACCTCGACGACGACTCCAACGTGCTGGTGTTCCAGCGCTGGCTCGAGCACGGCCCCGGCGACGACGTCGTCGTGGTCGTCAACCTGTCGGCGCAGCCCGTCGAGAACCGTCGCATCGGCCTGCCCTCGGGCGGTCTGTGGAAGCTCCGGTTCAACTCCGACGCCACCTTGTACAGCTCGCTGTTCGGGGACTTCGACAGCTTCGACCTCGAGGCCCACGACGACCACGCCGACGGGCTGGAGTGGCACGGCAACGTCTCGGTGGGCCCCTACTCGGTGCTCGTCTACAGCCAGGACGCCTGACGTCACCCCCGGTGGGGGCTGGGTAGTGTGTCGCCCGTGACCACTTCCGCCGTGCGTGTCCCCCGCGTGTTGCTGCCCCGGGCGTCCGTGGACGCCCACCGCTGGGCGGTGATCGCCTGCGACCAGTTCACGTCGCAGCCGGACTACTGGGACGAGGTCGAGAAGGTCGTCGGTGACGCGCCCTCGACCCTGCGGATGGTGTTCCCCGAACTGCACCTCGGCGCCCCCGACGTGGCCGAGCGTGTGCTCGCCTGCCAGCGGACCATGCGGGACTACCTCTCCCGCGGCCTGCTGGAGGCCCATGAGGCGATCGTCCACGTCGAGCGGAGCCACAGCGGCGGCGTCCAGCGTGGTCTGGTGGTCGAGCTCGACCTGGAGGCGTACGACTTCTCCTCCACGGCCACGACGCCGGTGCGTTCGACCGAGGGAACGGTCCTCGACCGGCTGCCCCCGCGCATGGCGGTGCGCCGCGACGCCGCGCTCGAGCTGCCGCACATCATGGTCCTCTACGACGACCCGACCGGCTCGGTGCTCGCCCCCGTCGAGGCGGTTCGCGACGACCTCGAGGTGGCCTACGACGTCGAGCTCATGCTCGGGTCGGGCCACCTGACCGGACGCCTCGTGCGCGACCCCGGCACCCACCGGGCGGTGTTCGCCGCGCTGGACGCGCTGGTCGAGTCGGCCGCGTACGCCACGCGCTACGGGTTGGACGCCGAGCACCCGATGCAGTTCGCGATGGGTGACGGCAACCACTCGTTGGCCACCGCGAAGGCGATCTGGAACGAGCTCAAGGCGGCGGGGGCGGCGTCCGACCACCCCGCCCGCTGGGCGCTGGTGGAGCTGGTCAACCTGCACGACGCCTCGCTGGTCTTCGAGCCGATCCACCGGGTGCTCTTCGACGCCCCCGGCGCGGTGGAGGACCTCCGCGTCGCGCTCGACCCGAGCACCCGTCCGGTCGACACGCTGGACGCCGTGCTGGCCGCGGTGGCGTCCGACGACGGCGGGCAGCGGTTCGGCATCGTCGACGAGGACGGGTTCGCGGTCGCCGAGCTGCCCGACCCGACCCACCAGCTGGCCGTGGGCTCGTTGCAGACCTTCCTGGACGCGTGGCTCGCCGAGAACCCCGACGCGGAGATCGACTACGTGCACGGCCAGGACGTCACGGTGGACCTCGCCCGCAGGCCGGGCAATGTGGGCTTCCTGCTGCCCGGCATCGGCAAGGACGCCTTCTTCCGGTCGATCGCTGTGGACGGGCCGCTCCCGCGCAAGACCTTCTCCATGGGGCAAGCCCACGACAAGCGGTTCTACATGGAGGCCCGCGCGATCCGATGAATGTCGCATCCGGGGTCGAATACGACAGCTAGTCGGACTAGGCTCGACCCCACAGCAATCGACCCTCGAGGAGGTCCTTCCAATGGAGCATGAGATCACCGAGAACCCCTTGCGGGGCGTCGAGGCCAAGGTGGGCTCGGGTCACTACGGCGTGTTCGATCACGGCGCGCACGTGTGGTCCTGGCAGCCCGACGGCTCGGCCCCCGTCGTCTGGATGAGCGCGAAGTCCTGGTTCGCCGACGGACAACCCGTCCGTGGCGGCGTCCCGATCTGCTTCCCGTGGTTCGGCCCCGGGCGGGCCGGCGACCAGATGCCCATCCACGGCTTCGCCCGCCTCCACACGTGGCACCTCGCCGACGTCAAGGACACCCTGGACCGTGACGGCCGCCTCATCGTCGTCTACACCCTCGACAACAAGATGTCCGGCGAGCAGCCCGACTGGCCGCACCGCTACGACGCGCGCTACATCGTCAAGTTCACCCCGGAGTACCTGGGCCTCACCCTCGAGGTCACCAACACCGGCCAGAGCCATGTGCCGCTCGATGGTGCGCTGCACACCTACCTCGCGGTCGGCGACGTCCGTCAGGTGAAGGTCTCGGGCCTCGACGGCGCCGAGTACCTCGACAAGGTGACCGGCCAGACCGAGACCCAGTCCGGTGACGTCGTCATCGAGGGCGAGACCGACCGCGTCTACCGCTCGACCGGCGAGGTCGTGCTCGACGACCCGGTGCTCGGCCGCAAGCTCGTGATCGCGAAGTCGGGTTCGGCGAACACCGTCATCTGGAACCCGTGGGTCGACAAGGCCGCCGCCATGCAGGACTTCGGCGACGACGAGTGGCAGGGGATGATCTGCATCGAGGCCGCGAACGCGCTGGCCGACCAGCTCACCCTGCGCCCCGGTGAGACCCACACCCTCAAGCAGCGCATCACGCTCGCCTGAGCTGTCAGGTGGCTGAGCCCGTCGAAGCCCTGAGCCCG
>CALMPQ010000145.1 GCA_937872005.1 uncultured Propioniciclava sp. | reverse complement strand
GACTAGGGCTTACCCCCGGCGTGCTGCAGCGCCCAGTGGTACATCGCGATCGCAGCAGCGGCGCCGGCGTTCATCGAGCGGGTCGAGCCGTACTGGGTGATGGCGACCACGCTCTCGCAGGCGGCGACGACCTCGTCGGTGAGGCCCGGACCCTCGGAGCCGAACACGACGCAGCAGTCACGCGGGAGCGCGGCAGTCTCGAGCGGGACCGACCCCGGCAGGTTGTCCACGCCGACGGGCGTGATCCCCCGCTCGGCCAGCCACGAGACGAAGCCCGCGACGGTCTCGTGGTGGTGGACGTGCAGGTACCGGTCGGTGACCATCGCCCCGCGCCGGTTCCAGCGCCGGCGTCCGAGGATGTGCACCCCGGCCACGTTGAAGGCGTTCGCCGTCCGCACGACCGAACCGATGTTGAAGTCGTGCTCCCAGTTCTGGATCGCCACGTGCAGGGGCGCGCGCCGGGTGTCGAGGTCGGCCACGATCGCCTCGAGGCGCCAGTAGCGGTACTCGTCGAGCACGTTGCGGCGGTCGCCAGCGGCGAGCAGTTCGGGGTCGAGCCGCGGGTCGTCCGGCCAGGGCTGCGGGTGCGGCCCGACCCCGACCGACGGTGCGGTGGGGTCGGTCGGCTCGTCGTCCACGGCAACCGGTTCGGAGGCGTCCACGCGCCCACGGTAGCCTGATCGGCGGACCACGCCACCCACCGGAAGAGAAGCATGACGACCGACGAGACCCCCGTCCGCCCGGACGCCCCCGACGCGACCGACCTCCACGCCCCCGACAGCGTCGCCGCTTGGCTGGTCCGCCTGTTGAAGGGCATCGCGGTCGGCATCGGGTTCATCCTGCCCGGCCTGTCGGGCGGTGTGCTCGCGGTGATCTTCAAGATCTACGACCCGCTGATCAAGTTCCTGGCCAACCCGTTCAAGAACTTCCTGCGCCAGGTGAAGTACTTCCTGCCCGTCGGCATCGGCGGCCTGGTCGGCGTGTTCCTGTTCGCGGTTGTCGTCTCGGCGGCGTTCGGCCGCTACGAGGCGATCTTCGTCTGCCTGTTCATCGGCTTCGTGATCGGCACGTTCCCCAGCCTCTGGCGCCAAGCGGGCAAGCAGGGCCGCGCGGCCAAGCACTGGGTGATCCTCGCCATTTCGGCCGTAGCCATCTTCGCGCTCATGCTCTTCGGCGGCGGCCTCAACCTCGAGGTGCCCCCGAGCATCCCCGTCTGGCTGGGATCGGGCGCCCTCATCGGCCTCGGCGTGATCGTGCCGGGCATGAGCCCGTCCAACTTCCTGATCTACTTCGGCCTCTACAACAAGATGACCGACGGCATCAAGGACCTCGACCCGGCCGTCTTCATCCCCCTCTTCATCGGCCTGGGCCTGTGCGTGGTGCTGTTCGCGAAGGCGGCCAACTGGGCGTTCGACCGCCACTACGCCGGCATGTACCACTTCATCCTGGGCATGGTGGCCGGCTCGTCGCTGGCCATCTTCCCCACCGTCGTGTTCGCCGACGAGGCCATCACCAAGACCGGCCTGGGCATGGCGCCCTTCCTGGCCTTCTGCGCGCTCGTGCTGGTCGTGGGCATCGTCGCCTCCTGGCTGTTCTCCAAGGTGGAGGATCGCTACGCCACCGAGCGCGATTCCATCGACTCAGCCCGCTGAGTCGTCGGGTTCGCCCGGTTCCTCGAGCCAGCGCCGCGTCGCGAAGTCGGCGACGAGCGCGGTGTCGAGCATCCAGACCGCCCGGTTGAGGGCGTTCACGTCGATGCTCTCGACCGACTGAGCCCGCGGCTTGTCCTCCCGCCGCTTGCCGTCGAAGGCCCGCTGGGCCACCTGCGCCGCGACGTCCCGCAGCCGCTGGGTGAGCGCGTCACTGAGCATGTCGGGCTTCTTGCCCCGCTCCGACAGTTCCACGGCGAAGGCCTCGTGGGCGTCGATCTCGTCGGGATCCTCGGCCAGCAGCAGCCGGCTCGTCGAGTGCAGCAACTGGACGCCGCGCTCCAGGTCGCCCGCCCCGAACTCGGCCACCGCCGCCCGCAGGATCGCGGTGTCGCCGCGCTCGACCTGTTCGGCGAGCAGAACCAAGTGGGCCGCCATCATGCGCTCCTTGGCCCTGGTGTGCCGCTCGTCGGTGGTGACCACGCTGTTGGGGTCGACGTTGCTGCGGGCGGCCGCCTCGAGCGCGCCCTCCCCCGCATCGACCGGCGCCAGCGTGTCGCGCAGCGGGATCGCACGGATCGCCAGCGTCGCGAGGATCATCACCAGCGCCAGGCCCGGCAGCAGCAGGTAGACGTTGTGCATCGCGTGCGCGAGCGCCAGGCGCAGGACCTGGGCGACGGCGTCCGGGAGCGCGCGCAGCGCTTCGTGGTTGAGCACGACGTTGGGGTCGACCCCGGCCGCGGGCACCTGCGCGCGGGCCTCGGGCGTCATCTCGGCCTCGATGCCGGCCACGAGCTGGGTGGTCATCATCGTGCCGGCCACCGCGGTGCCCAACGTGTTGGCGATGTTGCGGAAGAACTGCAGCGACGACGTGGCCGGGCCGAGGTCGCGGCGCTGCACTGCGTTCTGCACCACGAGCGTGTAGATCTGGAACGACATGCCCGTGCCGAGCCCGAACAGCATCGTGTAGACGGTGAGCTCCCAGGTCGTCGAGTCGGCGCCCAGCCGTGTCATCAGCACCGAAGCAATCGCCACGACGATGACGCCCGCGACGGCGAACGACTTGTAGCGCCCGGTGCGGGTGGTGAGGTTGCCGATCACGATGCCCATCAGGAACAGGCCCACGTTCATCGGGATCAGGATGAGGCCCGACTCCGTCGCCGACACGCCGAGGACGCCCTGGGCGTAGACCGGCGTGTAGATGATCAGGGCCATCAAGGCCATGTTCATGAAGCAGGAGGCGATGACCGACCACGTGAAGATCGAGTTGCGGAACAGGTACATCGGCACGATCGGTTCTGCGGCCCGGCGCTCGATCCACACGAACAGCGCCAGGAACACGGCCCCCACCACGAGCAGGGAGACCACCACGGGGTCGAGCCACCCGCTCGTGCCGCCCAGACTGATGCCCAGCAGCGCCGCGGTGACGCCGATGGTCATCGTGCTGATGCCGGCGTGGTCGATCTTGCGGGGAATGTCGAGCTCGGGCACCTTCATGAACCGGATCACGAGGAACAGCGCGACCAGCCCGACGGGCAGGTTGATGTAGAACAGCCAGCGCCAGCTCGCGATGTCGGTGATCGCGCCGCCGATGAGCGGGCCGGCGACCTGGGAGGCACCCATCATGGCGCCCATGTAGCCGGCGTACTTGCCCCGCTGGCGGGGCGGGATGACGTCGCCCATGATCGTCTGCGACAGCGGCATCAGGATGCCCATGCCGACGCCCTGCACAGCGCGCGCCGCGATCAGGAAGACGAAGTTCATCGCCAGCCCGGACAGCACCGACCCGAGCAGGTAGATGACCAGGCCGAGGATGTAGAACAGCCGCCGGCCGAAGATGTCGGCGAGCTTGCCACTGATCGGGGTGACGATCGCCGAGATGAGCAGCACGATCGTCGACAGCCACGAGTAGTACTGCAGACCGCCGAGGTCGGCGACGATCCGCGGGATCGCGGGGCTGACGATCGTCTGGCTGATCGACGAGGTGAACATGCCGATCATCAGCCCGTAGTAGATCCACCTGATCCGGTGGAAGTCGAACTGTTCCGGGGCTGTGCTCACGGCCGCACCCTACTCCGCGGTCAGGCGCGTGTCCCCGGCCAGCGGTAGCATGCGGCCCATGACCGAGGGCCCACGCACCCATCACGACGAGCTCGTCTCGGCGCTGGTCTCGCAGGTGCAGGCCCTGGCGCTGGCGTCCGATCGGCTCGGGACGGCGTTCGCCGCCCAGCACGACCTCCACACCACCGACTTCCGCGCACTGACCGCCATCCACCGCGCCGAGCGCGACGGGGCACCCCTGACCGCACGCCAGCTCGCCGACCACTTGCAGATCTCCCCCGGCGCCGTGACCTACCTGGTCGACCGGCTCACGGCGTCCGGCCATGTGTACCGGGACACCGACCCCACCGACCGGCGGCGCGTCCTGCTGCGCTTCGGCGACCACGGCCGTGACGTCGCCGGAGCCTTCTTCGGCCCGCTGGGCCAGACGCACGCCCGCGCCATGGCCGACTACTCGGACGCCGACCTCCGGGTCTGCCTCCGCTTCCTCGAGGACGTGAACCGGTCGCTCGTCGACTTCAACGAAGGTCTTCGCACGGCTGAATAGTTCAGTTACTTAAGGACTGGTGCTACGGTTGGGGTCCGTGAGCACGAAGTCCCCGCGCAACTGGGGCGTCGCCATGGCCCTGTACCTTCTGGGCATCTTCATGGGCGCCATCGACACCGGCATCATCACGCCGGCGCGCACCGTCATCCAGACCCAACTCGGCGTCGACGAGGCCACCGGCATCTGGATGATCACGATCTACACCCTCGCCTACGCGGCCGCGATCCCGGTCATGGGCAAGTTGGCCGACCGCAACGGCCGCAAACCGGTCTACCTGCTCTCGATCATCCTGTTCGGCGTCGGCTCGCTGCTGTGCGGATTGAGTCAGGATGTTGGTTCGTTCGAGATGCTCATCGCGTCCCGCGCGGTGCAGGCGATCGGCGCCGGCGGCATCCTGCCGATCGCGACGGCCGACATCGGCACGGCGGTCCCCCGCGAGAAGCGCGGCATGGCCCTCGGCCTGGTCGGTGCGGTCTACGGCATCGCCAACGTCTTCGGCGCCTCGGCCGGCTCGCTCGTGCTCGACATCGTCGGCGTCGAGAACTGGCAGTGGATCTTCTACATCAACGTGCCGATCTCGATCGCGATCATCGTCGCCGGGTTGATCTGGCTGCCCAACCGCCGCGCCGACGAGGTCGCCCCCATCGACGTCTGGGGGTCGTTCCTCTTGGTCGCGATGATCCTGTCGCTGCTCTGGGGCATCAGGAACCTCGACTTCTTCGACTTCGCCGCCTCGATCACCTCGCTCGACGTCTGGCCCTGCCTGGCGTTGTTCGTGCTGCTCCTGCCGGTGTTGGTGCTGGTCGAGCGGCGGGCGTCGGACCCTGTGCTGAACCTGGGCTACTTCACCAACCGAGGCATCGCGCTCACCCTGGTGCTGTCGCTGTTGTCGGGCGTGGTCCTCATGGGCGTCGTGTTCGTGCCACAGTTCGCCGAGAATGCGCTGAAGCTGCCCGCCGGGTCGGGCGGCTACCTCGTCATCGCACTGGGCCTGGCGTCGGGCGTGGGTGCCCCCCTCTCGGGACGCCTCACCGACCAGTTCGGCCCGCGGTTGGTCCTCGGGCTGGGCGCCGGCATCTCGCTCGTCGCGGCGGTCGTGATCATTCTGTGGGCGATCCCGCAGCCGTCGCTGGCCTCGGTGTTGACAGGCCTGATCGGGCTGGGCCTGGGCCTCGGCTTCATCGTCGGCTCGCCGCTGAACTACATGATGCTGGAACGCGTCCCCGACTCCGAATCCAGCTCGGCGTTGGGCACGCTGTCGCTCGTGCGCGCGATCGGCACCACCCTGGCACCGGCCCTGATGGTGGGCTTCCTCGCCAACGCGGGAGCCTCGATGCAGGACCGCATCATGGAGGAACTCCCCTCCACGGTCGCCGCCCCGGCACTGCCACACACCGCCGAACTCAAGGCGACCCTGGAAAGGTGGAAGGCGGACCCCGACCTCGCGGACAGGATCCCCACCCTCGACACCAGCTACCTGGACCGAACCGAGATCGACCTCTCCGAGATGTCGGGGAACGGCGAGCTGCCCGACGACCTGGTGGACCTGCTCCGCACCGCGGACGTCACCAACATCACCGCACGCAGCAAGGCCGTCGCCGAGCGCATGTTCGCCGATGAGACGCCCGGTCTGGTGGCCGAGATCCAATCCGGGGTGCGTGCGGGCATCGACGGACTCAATTCCGCCCTCAGCGAGCTCGACACCGGCGAGGGCGAGATGACCTCCGGCCTGGCCGAGATGGACGCCAGCCTGGCCGACATGGATTCCGGTCTGGCCGACATGGGTCGGGCCCGTGCCGAGATGACCGACGGCCTCGCGGGGATGGACCGTGGCCTCGCCGAGATGGGTCGAGCCCTCGCCGGCATCGGTGACGGTGTCGCCGGCATGCGCGAGGGTTTGGCCGGCCTCGGCCGGGCCATCACCGGCATGGACACCGGCCTGGCCCAGCAGCGCGCCGCCATCACCCAGATCGAACGCGCTGTGGCGGCCATGCCGACGCCTCCCGTTCGTCCGACGCCGCCGGTGGAGCCGACCCCAACCCCGACCCCGGAACCCACGGCGTCACCGGAACCCACGGCGTCCCCCGAGCCCACGGCGTCACCCGAGCCCACGCCCGAGCCGACGGCGAGCCCGGAGCCAACCCCCACCACGGAACCCACAGCGTCCCCCACCCCTGAGCCCAGCGCGACGCCAACCCCCACGCGCGGGCCGACTCCCTCGCCCACGCCCACACCGACGGACGCCGTGGGCCTGGTCGCGCCCGTGGGCCCGCCGCCGGGCGCGATGCCTCCGG
>CALMPQ010000144.1 GCA_937872005.1 uncultured Propioniciclava sp. | reverse complement strand
GTGGACTCCAGCAGGATGCTCCCCGCCTCCCGCAGGATGGTGATCGCCCGCGGCACGATCAGGGTCGCGATCAGCATGCCTGCGAGGGCGTCGATCCGGGTCCACCCTGTCAGCGCAATGACGACCGCGCTCACGATCACCGCCACCGACCCGAGGGCGTCGTTGACGACCTCAAGGAAGGCGGCGCGCATGTTGAGGTTCGCACCGCGGCCCGAGCTGAGTACCAGCATCGAGACGATGTTGCCGACCAGACCGACGACGCCGAACACCAGCAGCCCGCCGGCGGTGACCTCCGGGGGCGTCCACAGGCGCCGAACACCCTCGACGAACGCGTACACCCCGACCCCGAGCAGGACCGCGGCTTGGGCTCCAGCGGCCAGCACTTCGGAGCGCCGCCAACCCCAGGTGCGTTCGGGGGTGGGTGGACGAAGGGCGAGGTTTGCGGCGATGAGCGCCATCAGCAGGCCCGAGGCGTCGGTGAGCATGTGGCCGGCGTCGACCAACAGCGCCAGGCTGTTGGTCCACCACGCGCCGATGAGCTCGGCGACCAGGATGGTGGCAGTGATCCCGAACGCGATCGCCAACTTGCCCCGATGGGTGCCCTGCGGCGCGTGGTCGTGGCCCGTGCTCACGCTGTCGCTCCTTGCAGGGCGGGCCTGTCGGCCAATGCGGTGAGGGTGGGCAGGTGGGTGGTGCGGCCCGCGCGGACACCGTTGGCGATCACGAACACCTCGGCCACCTCGTGAACCAGCACCACGGCCGCCAACCCCAGGACGCCGAAAAGGGCGAGCGGGATCAGGACCGCGATCAACGCGATCGACAGGACCACGTTCTGCAGCATGATCCGGCGCGTGTAGCGGGCGTGATCGAACGCGTGCGGCAGGAGGCGCAGGTCGTCGCCCATCAGGGCGACGTCGGCGGTTTCGATGGCGACGTCGGTGCCCATGGCACCCATGGCCACGCCCAGGTCGGCGCTGGCCAACGCGGGGGCGTCGTTGACGCCGTCGCCGACCATCGCCGTGACCTGGCCCCTTTCCCGCAGCCTGTGGATGATGGTCGACTTATCCTCGGGTCGCAGGTCGGCGTGCACGTCGGTGATCCCGGCCTCGGCGGCGAGGGCTCGGGCGGTGGTGGGGTTGTCCCCGGTGAGCATCGCGACGGCGTAGCCGTGGGAGCGGAAGTGGGCGACGACATGGGCGGCTTCGGGGCGGAGTTCGTCGCGGACCGCGATTGCGCCGGTGGTCTGCCCGTCGACCTCGACGAGGACGGCGGTGGCCCCGGCTTGTTGCATCCGGTCGATGTCGCCGGCGAGTGGGCCTGCCTCGATCCAGCCGGGACGCCCCAACCTTAGGCTGTGCCCGTCCAGGGTGCCGGTCAGTCCGGCGCCGACGGCCGCCTGCACGTCGTCGGCGGTCGTGGTGGTTTCGGTGGCGGCGAGGATGGCTTTGGCGAGGGGGTGCTCGCTGCGTGCCTCAAGCGCGGCGGCCCAGGCGAGCACCTGCTCGCGGGTGTGCGGGCCGGTGGTTGTCACCTCGATGACGACGGGTTGGTTGCGGGTGAGGGTTCCGGTCTTGTCCAGGGCGACGGTGCGGACCTTGCCGAGGACCTCCATCGCGGCGCCACCCTTGACGAGGATGCCGCGCCGGCTGGCCGCCCCGATGGATGCCACGACGGTGACCGGCACCGAAATGGCCAGGGCGCAGGGGGACGCGGCGACCACCATGACCAATGCTCGTTGCAGCCACAGGCCGGGGTCGCCCACGGCGAAGCCGGCGACCACAGTCAAGGCCGCTGCAATGAGGATCCCCGGTACCAACGGTTTCGCGATCCTGTCGGCGAGCCGTTGGGTGGTCCCGCGCCGGGACGACTCGGCCTCGACGATGTGCACGATTCGGGCCAGCGAGTTGTTGTCCGCGGTCGAGGTCACCTCCACCTCGAGGATGCCGGTGCCGTTGATCGCACCGGCGTACACCTCGTCGGAGGGGCCGACCTCGATCGGCATGGATTCGCCGGTGATCGCCGAGGTGTCCAAGGCTGTCCGTCCGGTGCGGATGACGCCGTCGGTGGCGAGCCGTTCGCCCGGCTTGACCACCATCAGGTCGCCCAGGATGAGCTCGTCGGGATCGACGACAACCTCGTCGCCGTCGCGCAGCACGGTGGCCTGCCGGGGGACCAGGTCAAGCAGGGCGCGCAAACTGTGCCGGGTCCTGGCCAGCGAGTAGTCCTCCAGGCCCTCGCTGAGGGAGAACAGGAACGCCAAGGTCGCGGCTTCCTCGACCTGGCCCAGGAGGGTGGCGCCCACGGCGCCGATGGTCATCAGTAGACCCACTCCCAGCTTGCCCTTGGCGAGCTTCTTCAACGCACCCGGTATGAACGTCGACCCGCCGACCAGCAACGCCACCCCGCTGAGGACGAGCCTGACCGTTTCCCATCCGGCCAGGCCGGTCAGGAAACCGGCCAGCAGCAGGACGCCGGACACCAACCCCAGCTGGATGTCACGCACCTGCCACAGGTGGTCCACCGCGTCGTCGTCGCCAGGCGCCGTGGCAATGGGGGCGTCACACCCGCACGCCGACATGCCTTCCTCGCGCTCGTCGCCGTGCGGATCTTCCTGCCCGCTCACCGGTCCGCCCCGACCGTGGCATGTACCTTCAGTTCTTCCGGTGTGGGGTTCGTCGTGGTGCCCAGCCCGTAGTTCGGACACAACGCCACCCCCTGGCCGGTGGTAGCCAGCAGTCGCTCCGCTGCCGCCAAGACGGCCAGCAGTTCCGGTGCGCTCACCAGCGAGAAGACCGACGCCCGCCCTTGTGGACGCGACACCACCAACCCGCACTCCCGCAAGCACGCCAGGTGGGCACTCACCGTCGATTGCGCCAACCCCAGGTGCTCGGTCAAATCGCGGACTCGATGTTCTCCGAAGATCAAGTGCTGCAAGATGGCCAGCCGGGACGGGTCGGACAGGCTGTGGAACAAGGCAGCCGCGACCTGCAGGTCGCCACCATCGGGCGCACTCTCAGCGCCAGTCGGTATCGTCATGTGACGATAGTAGCGTCATGCATCGTTAGTGTCGCGTGGTGCTCAAGCGGGACTGGCTGCCCGTTCCGTCGAGCCAGGCTATGAGGCCCGTTGAGCGGTCCGGGCCCTCGCTGAGGCCTGCGGCGCTGTCGACCATTGGGGATACCGGCTGAACATGGCATCGACGTCGTCTGGGTCCAGCCTGAGGATGCGGCCGCAGCGGTACACGGGGAGGACGCCCTCGGCGATCCGGCGGCGGATGGTCTTCACGCTGACCCCGATGCGCGCAGCGGCCGTGGGCAACGACTCGTAGGTTCGCATGGTCATGGCGCTGTCCCTTTCTGGGCCCACGTGGGCCTCTAGGGACACAAGACCAGCTCGACGAACTCCTGGCCGCAGCCCCGGCTCGGTCTCCGATGACTCCCCAGGTCGCTTCCTGGGCGAGCGACGAGCAGTCATCCCTTGTGGGAGCGGGGTTGCGCGCACCGCGAGGCCTTAACGGCACCAAGGTCAAGGCCAGGCCGTTCTTGTGCCGGACGGCTGGCCCGGTGACCGTGCCCAACAACCGCCCTGTCGCTGGGCACGGCCTCACGCGAACGTCACGCCTTGTGAAGAAGGAGTTAGGCCGTTTGCGTCGGGGGGCAGGCGGCGTCCGTAGCCCAACTCGCACGCACCGGTTCCCGTTCGGTGATTGGAACTGCACCCGGCCGCCCGTCAACCTGCCGCAGTCGGGGATTGGGCGGAAGGTGTGGTGGCCTGGATGAGCGCCCGTAGGTCCGCGTGGAGCTTGGCGTTGTTGAGCGTCCAGCGCGTGAGGCGCCGCCGGCGGTCCCTGAGGGGAGGGTCGCCGCTGACGTAGCCGTGGTCTTCGAGTTCATGGAGATTGCGAACGATCGTGGTGCCGGCGACGGTTCCCTCCAGCGCAGCGACCAGGCCGGGGGTACTCAGGGTGCCGCCGTGCTCAGCCAGCGCGACGGCGATGGCGAGCTTGACGCGGTTCATGCCCATGCCGACCAACGCGTCCAACCCGACAGGGAGCGGGGCGTCGGAGTAGGCAGGCACGCGCCCATTGTTTCAGTGGTCCGCGGCAAGGGGAGACGAGACACGATCAGCAATCTATACCGCTAAACGGTGTAGATGTGGTAACGTTCGGAAGGGATGGGGCTCGAAATCCCCAAGATCGCCGAGATCCATGCTTAGTCTTCCCGTACAAGATTCCGCCCTGGAGAGCTTGGAGCCAGTCATGGCCGCTTCTGAGATTGGCCGCACCCGCACCACCGCGGCCCGGCGCCACGGGCGCCAGACGCACTCCGGAGCTTGGGTGCTGCCGCTAGGCGCCGAGCTGTTCGACGAGCGCTGTGAGTGCGCCGTCCACTTCGCCAAGCACTCCCGGCAGGACTGCCGGAGGGAACGTTGCTGCGTTGAGTGCGCTCTTTGGCGCTACCCCTCCTGGGATCGACTTCACACGCTCGGCGTACGCGAGGACGGCGTTGGCGACGGACGGGGTCTGCGCCAGCGACGTCGGGTCTACGCCGAGGGTGACGTACCGCGCCGCTTGCCAATGGCTCCCTTCGGAAAGCATCCACCCGATCGCGAGTGGTTGGCGGCGATCAGGTGTGTCGATGCGCAGCGCCGCTCCGCGTGAGCGCCACTTCACCTCAATGCCGAGGGTCTCGCACCGTGCGATGATGCTGCGAACCGCGTCGCGGTATGCGGGATCTCCGATGCTGGAGAGGTACTCGGCCTCCTCGACATCCTTCCTTGCGCCTTCTGTTGTTGATCGGGCAGCGTTCCAGCGTGCTGGTGCTGCAACGACCTGGGTGGCGTGTGCGATGAGCTCTGCGCCGGTCAGCTGGATCACCTCCACGAGGTAGAAGCGCCCGCGTCGCATGGTGGCGTTAAGGTAGTCGAGGCTGTTCTTCATCGAGTCGGTGAATCGCTGCGCGGCGATAACAAAGGCGAAATCGCCTGTTTGGAGCACCTCGGTGAGCCGTTCGAAGAGCGCCGTTCGATCATCACTGGTCAGGTCCCATGAGGTCCGCTCGATCGCCTCGGACAACGTTCGTGCACCGCGGAAGGCCGCGTCCACTCTCCCGCCGGCGAGATACCGTTGAACCACGCCGCGGTCGAAGTCCTCGACGCTGAGACGCCATAGATCCGAGCCATAGTCGATCGCCTGCGCCAAGGCATGGCGGAAATCAGGGTTCTGCGGGCCGGTCTTGAATTCGACAAGCACCAGGTCACCTGACCTCGCCAAACAAAGCAGATCGATATAGCCCGAGGCGAGACTCGTCTCCCTGCCCACCACCAAGAGATCCCCGTCGAGCCCGAGGTCGTCAGCCGGAATCAATTGGGGGCTCGTCTTCACTACCTCCTGGAGGTGGTGCTCGCTCGGCGCGGGCGCTTCAATCAGGTCGAACGACTGCTCAGAGCGCGTTACCAACACACGACGCGGCATCGGGCCTCCCTCTCGACCGCACTCTATCGGCAGCTCCTCCGGAGGCATCCAAGTCACAGCGACGGCCACTTGCCCGCTCCGAACGACCGCTTCTGCCGCACGCAGGTGGTCACTTGTGTATGGCGTGGCCGTCGGGTCGGGAACATCATCGGGTATGTCCAGTGCTGAGCCTGTCCTGTTCCCCGTCCTCATCGACGCTGCCACCGATCCCTTGGTGAAGGCGGTCGCTGCCTATCTGGCCCGCTACCGGGCCCAGACCCGCGTGCACACCGAGTCCGACCTGCGCGCGTTTCTGGTGTGGTGCCGGGAACGGGATATCAACCCGTTGAAGGCGAGCCGCGCGCAGATCGAGTTGTACGTCCGCTGGATGCAGGAAGTCCGCCACTTCCAGCCGTCCACGGTCAGCCGACGCGTGTCGGTGGTGGTTGGCTTCTACCGCACCTGTGTCATCGACCAAGTCCTGGCCCAGTCGCCAGCGGACTACGTGCGCCGCCCGAACGTACCACCCGAGTCACCCACGCTCGGCTTGTCACATCTGCAATTCGAAGCCCTGCTCAGCGCGGCGCGCACCTCAGGCAACACCAACGACTTCGCCCTGGTGACCATGCTCGGCCTGCTCGGGTTGCGGATCTTCGAAGCCTGCGGCGCCAACATCACCGACCTCGGTGAGGAACACGGGCATCGCGTCCTGAAGGTCCGCGGGAAGGGCGGCAAGGTCGTCCTCACCCCCCTGCCACCCGCCGTCCAGCGGGCGATCGAACGCGCTGTCGGCGGTCGCGCCGACGGGCCCATCCTGCGCACGATCCGGGGGACCCGCATGGACCGGCATGCCGCGACCCGTCGGTTGAAGCACCTCGCCGACCAGGCCGGCGTGCGGCTACCCAGGATGCACCCCCACATGCTGCGTCACACGTTCGTGACGACCATGCTGGATGCCGGCGTCGACCTCCGCGACGTGCAGATCGCGGCCCGGCACGCCGACCCGCGAACCACGATGCGCTACGACCGAGCCCGCAAGAACCTCGACCGTCACCCGAACTACATCCTCGCCGCCTACATGGCCTCCGGCACCTGACAGCGCTCGACGGCACCGGATGGGCAGGCCCACCAAATGTGATGGTGCTCAGCGACCCGGGTAGCGCCCGGGCGGGGGCTGCGACCGTGGCGGTGTCCGGCGTTCCTGCGCTGAGCCGTCGATCCGACCCGTGACCCGCTCCCACGATGGACCCGCGGCATCCATGCCGGGAGCCGGCTTGTCGGGGCTGGTGGTACCGACAGCAGCGGGCAGGGACGCCAGCCAGCGGAGGGCGACCGCTGCCGCCTGCTGGTGCCGCGCGTCCACCTGACCCAGACGGTCAGCGATCACGGTGGCGCTCACCAATCCTGCCGCGTGGAGGGCACGCACGAAGTTGAGGTCTTTCTCCCGGTGGGCGCACAACTTCGCCACGCACAGGTCTTCCGGCTCCAGGCACCAGCCGATGAACTGCGGCCGCCCCGACGGCGCCGCCGTATTCGTGTTCTGGACCCGCACCAACCGGTCCCGCCACCCGGCCGGCAGGACCGCCGTGTCGAGGTCGACGCCATCGATGCTGAACCCGTGCTGCTCCTCAAACGGTGACCACTCCCCAGCGACCC
Organism: uncultured Propioniciclava sp.; assembly: GCA_937872005.1. Taxonomy (GTDB): domain Bacteria; phylum Actinomycetota; class Actinomycetes; order Propionibacteriales; family Propionibacteriaceae; genus Propioniciclava. Next base: position 769 of record CALMPQ010000144.1, on the reverse strand, counting down.
CCTCGATCAGGTCCGCCAACTCGGCGGTCACCGTGTTGTTGTCGGAGATGGGCAGCACGTCGACCTCCACCGACATGGTCGCCTCGACCGGTAGTTCGTCCTCGCCAAAGCTGCCCAAGATCGCCTGGGACCCCACGATGATCACCGCCGGATGCCCGATGATCTGGCACGCCGTCCGGATCGCATGCTCCAACTGGTCGCGTCTCATCGGCCGACCACCGCCAGCACCTTCGCCCGCTCCGACTGCGGCAACAATCCACCCAACGGCGACACCTCCCGCATCTGCACCGAGTCGGTGTCTAGGCCGGTCATCACACGGCGCAGCCCGGGAACGTCGCGCTGCTCCACCAACACCTCCCACCGGCCCAGGTTCGACACATGAGGTTCACCCTGAACGCGGTGCCGCAACCGCTCCACGTTCCGCCGGATCGTCGGCACCCAGTCGTCCAACACGCCGGTGTCCAGATGAGTGGCCAACTGGCGGTGCAGGCGCCAACTCCGCAGGTGCGACCGGTCCAACTCCACCCGGACCGGGCGACGCACCACCTCAAGCCGATACCCCAAGCACGACAGCAGCCGATCCAGCATCTCGTCGCTCATCTCGATCCGGCCCGACAAGAACTGACTGATACTCGGCTGCCGCACCCCACTCATCCGCGACAACTCCGACTGAGACACCTTGCTCTCAGTCATCACCTCGCGCAGGACCTCCCGACCACCCATGCCCGGACTATAGCATCCAGAGCTATGGGAAGGAGTGGTCCGCAAA
>CALMPQ010000143.1 GCA_937872005.1 uncultured Propioniciclava sp. | reverse complement strand
CATACCGGACCCAGCGACCGCAGCCCCACCATGAGGCCACCAGAAAGGTAACGGGTGTCCCTATGTTTCTCGTCAAGCTGCGAGGGGTTGTGGCGTCGGGTTGGGGGCCCGGTAGGGCTCGCGGTTTCTGAGCATGGCGAACAGGACATCGACTCGGCGCCGGGAGAGGCAGATGAGTGCGGCGTTGTGTTTCTTGCCTTGGGCTCGTTTCCGGTCGTAGTAGGCCCTGCTGACGGGATCGGATCTGAGCGCGGCGAACGATGACAGGAACAGGGCCCGTTTGAGGTGCTTGTTTCCCGATCTGGCTGGGAACTCGCCCCGGATGCTGGTTCCGGAGCGGTGCGTGACGGGTGCGAGGCCGGCGTAGGCGGCCAGGTGTCCGGCGGTCGGGAACAAGGAGGCGTCGCCAACGTCGAGCAGGATCCGTGCTGCGGTCCTGACCCCGACGCCTGGCATCGAGGTCAGGACCTCGGCAAGAGGGTGAGCATCAACGACCTTCTCGACCTGCGCAGCCAACTCGGAGCGCTGGTCCAACGTCTGGCGCAGGGAAGCGGCGAGCTTCGGCAGAACCTGTTCGGCCGCGGCAGTCCCGGCAACAACAACGGTCTGCTCGGACAGGGCCTGGGTGATGGCGTCGGCGAAGTTCTGGGCGTGACGCGGGTTGGCTTTGGTGATGACCCGCAGCAGCTTGGACTTCGATGCTGCGGTCATGCCTTGGGGTCCGCCGAGCTGCTCGATCACAGCGAGGCCTTGCCTGGTGGCCAGTCGGGGTCCGACAACGCGTTCCAGCGCGGGATGGATCTGCGTGAGCAGTCCCCGGATCCGGTTCGATAACCGAGTCGCTTCCGCAGCCAGGTCCTCATCGAACCCGACCAGAACCTTCAACTCCGCCAAGGTCTCTTCGCCCAGGTCGACCCGGCGAAGGGTGTGCGGCATCGTTCGAGCGGCGTCGGCGATGACGAACGCGTCGCGCGCGTCGGTCTTCGCGTTGCCCGGATAGAGATCGGCGGCCCTTCGCATCGCGAGGCCTGGCAGGTAGGCGACCTGGATGCCCATCAACCGGGCGACGGCGATGGGCAGCGCGCCGATCGTGTTGGGCTGGTCGACGATCACCAACACCCGACCGTGCTCGGACAGCCTCGTGAACAAGTCTTCGAGCTTGGACTGGTCCTGCGGCAAGGGCTTGTCGAACACCTTCTTGCCAGCGGCGTCGAGGGCGCAGGCATGGTGGGCTTGCTTGCCCACGTCGAGCCCGCACCAGATGTCGAAGCCGAGGTCGTTGTGCATGACGGCCACCATCCTTCCATCGAAACGACGGTCGTCGGAGTGGTGATGCGTCAGCTGCCGGCACCCACGTTACGAAGAGACCTGTGTTGAGGCCGTGTCCCTATCAGCGGTCATCTGGCGCCACCAGGCCCGGTGACAACACCCCCCGGATCATGCGTGAGACAGGGGCAGTAAGTCATGCCGGGCCCGGCGACCGTAACCCCGCCCTACGGGGTCACCAGAAAGGTAACGGGTGGGCATCGGCAGGCCGGTGCGGGCGATCGTCACCCGACTCGCCGACTCGGCGACGGACTCGGAACGCCCGTCGGCGAACTCCACGACCCGGCGCGCCTGTTCCACTCCCGTGCGCCGCTTGCCGGACTCGACCGCCGCGAGGAGGGCGTCGCGGGAGATGTCCTTGGCGAGGGCCTGGTCGGCGGCGACCACGCCCCAGGTGAACGGCGTCGTGCGGGCGAGGTCGGCGACGGTGCGGGCCAGCGAGGTGACCCGCAGTTCCCCGATCGTCACGACCTCGTCGGCGGTGAGTGGGGCGCACCGCAGGTGGTAGGCGGGCGTCTTCTTGCCGCGGCCCGGGGGTGGGGTGGTCAGGTCGACGCGGGTCGGGTTGTCGACCTGCACGGACAGCCCGTGCGCGAGCGCCGCCGAGGTGTGCGAGAGCACCACGGACCGTCGGTGCGTGCTCAGCAGGGCGGCAGCGCGGCGCAGGTGCTCCTGCTGCGGGGTCAGCTCGACGACGGGGGCGTACACGCGGCGGGTCAGCCGCACCATCTGCTCCTCGGCGACGGCGCGTCGGAGGCGGTACGACGTCCAGCCCTCGGCCTTCAACGCGGACCAGGGTCTCAACTGGGGGTCTTCCATGCCCCCAGCCAACCGGATCGCTCCCGCCCGGCGGGAGGCCCCCACGACAATCTGTGGACAGCCGCCCTCCCCTTCGGGTCAGCTGCACCTGACCGATGAATCCGCACCTGCTGGAGGGGGTGCCGATTCACTGATCAGATGCACCTGAGGACGGGCCCCGACGGACTCAGTCCTCGAAGACCAGTTCGGGGTAGACCGGCTGCCACATGGCGTCGAAGACCTGCTGCACCGGGTCGGTGAGGGGGGTCTGGGCGACGCCCTCGTCGGCGGCCGCCCGGGCGACGGCGATCGCGACCGTCGCCGACACGCGGCGCAGGTCGTTCAGGGCGGGCAGGATCGACTGGCCCGGCCGGTTGATGCGCACCAGCGAGGCCAGCGCCTGCGCGGCGGCCCCGATCATGCCGTCGGTGACCCGGGACGCCCGGCAGACCGACACGCCCAACCCCAGCCCGGGGAAGATGAAGGCGTTGTTGGCCTGCGCGATGCCGTACTCGACGCCGTCGTGGGTGACCGGCTTGAACGGGGAGCCCGTCGCGATGAGGGCGCGACCGTTGGTCCACTCGATCAGGTGGGCCGGCGTGGCCTCGACGAGCGCGGTCGGGTTCGACAGCGGCATGATGATCGGCTGCTCGGTGTGGGAGGCCATGTCGGTGACGATCTCGTGGGTGAACGCCCCCGGCTGACCCGACGTGCCCAGCAGGATCGTCGGGTGCACATTGCGGACCACGTCGGCCAGGCCGAGGTGGCCCTGGTCGTCGAGGGTCCAGTGCTCGGTCTCGGCGTGCGGGCGCGCGTAGGGCTGCTGGAAGTCGCGGAACCGGGCGCCCGGGG
>CALMPQ010000142.1 GCA_937872005.1 uncultured Propioniciclava sp. | reverse complement strand
TGCCGGACCCGCGCTGGCCGCACGTGACTGACGGGCGGCCGCCGGTCCGGATCGACGACGACTCCCAGGATCTTGAGGGATGGCTGACGGCGCGGGCCGACATCGAGGGCACCGGATCGCGTTGGGTCAACGTGCTGCGACGCCCCGAGCGCGAGGCCTACGTCGCCCTGCTGTACGAAGCGGGCGACGTCGCGCCGCAGCGCCGCCTGCTCGTGCCGGGCGTCTACCCCGACATCAGCCTGGTCGCCGACGGGCGACGCCTGGCGTTCGTCGAACCGGACCGCGAGGTGCGCGGTGGGCAGCACGCCGTGGTGGCCGACGCCGACCCCGACCGGTTCGAGGACTCCCGGGTCGTGATCGCATCCTCCCCGGTCGGGGGGCTCGGGATCAGGCCCTGCTCGGTGCGGCGCTACTTCAAGCTGTCGCACGGCATCCGCTCCGAGCGGGTGTGGGACCTCGTGGACTCCCTCGCCGCACGACCCCGGCCCATCCTGGTGCCCGGCAGCCCCGCCGACCCGGCCCTGTTCGACGTCGCCCAACTCGACGGCCAGGACGTCGTCGTGCAGCTGATCAACCACGACGGCCACTGGACGCTGCGCGCCAGCGTCATCACCCGCGGCGAGGTCCTGCGGGGCTGGTCCTGCGCGACGGGACCGGGGCGTGCCAAGGAGATCAGCACCGGGACCGGGTTCGCGGTCGTCCGGGTGGCACACGACGGCGAGGAGTTCCTGCACCGGGTCGCCATCGAGGGCTTCTCCTCAGGGGGAGCGGCCCTGCTCGCGGCACCCGGCCTGCTGGACCTCTCCATGAACCGGGTCTCCCCGGCGATCGGGTTCGGCGCGGTCGAGATGAGCGGGGGCATGCCACCGTTCGCCTGGTTCTTCGACAACGCGGGGGACCTCCGCAACGATCCGGACCGTGTCGCCCGTCGCCTGACGACCATGGCGCGCTCCGCGCGTGAGGCCTACGCCTCCGATGACGGGTACACCGTCGAACTCGACGTCCGGTGGCCGGCGTCCTCGGGGGACCACCACGTCGGCCCGGTGCTGCTGATGCTGTACGGAGCGTACGGGCTCGACCTCGACCTGGACGCCGACCCCGACCTGCGCACGTGGTTGGACCGCGGCTTCGCGGTGGCCACGCCCCACGTCCGCGGGGGCGGGCCGGACCGACGGCACCAGGCCGGCACCCGCGCCAAGCGGGACCGCTCCGTGGCCGATGCGGCGGCGGCGATCCGGTACCTGAAGTCCGGGAGAAGCGCGACGGTGGCGGCCACCGAGCTCGTCGTCATCGGCGCGTCGGCCGGGGGCTTCCTCGCGGCGACCACCGTGAACACGTGCCCCGGCGAGGTGGACGTCTGCATCATCGTCAACGGCTTCGTCGACCCGCTGACCAGCCTCCTGCGGGAGGACACGGTCACGACGGCGAGCGACAAGGACGAGTGGGGCGATCCCGCCACGAACGCCAACGACCTGACGACGCTGCAGCACGTCTCCCCGGTGGGCAACCTCGCCCGCGTCGGGGCCGAGGCCCTCGTCATCGTGGCGGGCGCCGACGTCCGGGTCAACCCCCGGCAGGGCCTCAAGTGGGCACTCACCTACCGCTGGCTGGGCGGCCCGGTCGAGCTGTGGTTCGACCCGGACGGTGCCCACGACTGCTGGGGCGCGGGTATGCCCCCGCATGCCCTCTTCGACTGGGTCGAGGAGGCGCTCGCCCGGGTCCGCCGTCGCGCCGGATCACCCGGATCGGGCCATGCCTAACTTTCAGGCAGGGATCGCTCCCGGGTCTTTTCTTGTCGGGAATCCCCTGTGAGTCTGGATACGACCCCTCTGGAATGTGAGGAAAGAAAATGAACCAGAACATGATCGAAGTAAAGGGCGTGACCAAGTCCTTTCGTGGAGTCGTGGCGGTCGAGAATGCTTCGTTCGTGGTCCCTCGGGGCAGCGTGACCGCCTTGCTCGGCCCCAACGGTGCGGGCAAGACGACCACCTTGCGCATGATCCTCGGCCTGGCCCGGCCCACCGCCGGCCGGGTGGCGTACGCGGGGGGCTCCGCCCCGCGGATCGGGGCGAGCCTCGACGGTGGTTGGGGCAGCGGGCAGGTCTCCGCTGCCGCCGACTGGGACTACGTCGCCGGCGTGCTCGGCGCGTCCCGTGCGCGCGTGGAGGAAGTGCGGGAGTACGTCGGGCTGCGATCCGGCGACATGCGCAAGCCGGTTACGAAGTTCTCCACCGGCATGCGCCAGCGCCACGGCCTCGGCATCGCCCTCCTGGGTGAGCCCGACGTGCTGATCCTCGACGAGCCGGTCAACGGGCTCGACCCCGAGGGCATCCGCTGGTTGCGCGGCGTCATGCGCTCGTTCGCCGACAAGGGCGGGACGGTGCTGCTGTCCAGCCACCTCCTCGGCGAGGTCGAGCACGTGGCTGACCACCTGGTGGTGGTGAACAAGACCGTCCGGTTCGCCGGGAGCGTCGACGAACTCGGTGTCGGTGCCGGTCGTGGTGAGTTGGAGGGCCAGTACTTCGCGCTGGTCGGTGTCGGAAGGAGTGCAGCATGAACGCGGTCATCGCCGAAGTGCGCAAGGTGTTCGCGGGCCAGTTGTGGTGGGCCTTCCTGCTGGTCGGAGTGGGATTGTCGGCGATCACGATCGTGGCCATCACCCCCGACCACGTGACCGCGGTGCAGTCCGGGGCCGGCACCGTCCGTGCCGCCCTCGACGATGCCACCCGGTACTGGATGACCGTGTACCTGGCGTGCGGGTGCCTCGTGGCCTACCTGGTCGCCGGTGAGTTCACCGACGGGCAGATGCAGCGCTCGGTCCTGCTCCACCGCCTGTCGCGGGGCGCGGTCCTCGGCAGCAAGTTCGCGGCCGCCCTCGTCGTCTCGGCGGCGTTCGGGTTGGTCGCGGCCCTGCTGGCGTGGTTCACCCCGCCCCTCGTCCTGCCGCTGTTCGGCCTCAACGTGGCCGGGACCGGGGTCGACCTCGAGATCGTCGCGGGCGTGTTCGGGGTGAACCTGCTGGCCGGTGTGTGGGGCTTCGCCCTGGGGGTGCTCCTGCGCAACCCCGTGGTGGCGGTGGGCCTGTTCGCCGTCCAGACGTTGCTGCTGGAGACCTATGGTGCCAAGGCCCTGCCCGAGGTGGGGCAGTACCTGCTGACCTCGGCGCTCGGCTCGCTCTACAAGGACCCATCAGTGCTGTCGATGGCGGTCCTGCCGGCGCTGGGCATCGCCCTGGCGTGGGTCGGCGCGGCCACGGTGGGGGCGGTGGGCACCTTCCGGGCGCGCGACGTCTGATCCTGCATGGAGGCGGGGGCGGGGCCGGGATGACTTCCC
>CALMPQ010000141.1 GCA_937872005.1 uncultured Propioniciclava sp. | reverse complement strand
GGAGGCCCCCGGCCGCTGCCAGTGAGGTTGTCCAACGGTCGCCACGGCGACCGGGGGTCCGGCGTCGGCGTGAAAGACTGGCCGGCATGTTGCGTTGGTTGACCGCCGGGGAGTCCCACGGCCGCGCCCTGGTGGCGACGATCGAGGGCATCCCCGCCCACGTCCGCATCAGCACCGACGAACTGGCCGAGGCCCTGCGCCGCCGCCGGCTCGGGGTTGGTCGCGGGGCCCGGATGAAGTTCGAGGCCGACGAGGTCACCATGCTCACCGGCGTGCGCCACGGAGAGACGCTGGGGTCGCCGATCGCGATCATGGTCGGCAACACGGAGTGGCCGAAGTGGGAGACCGTGATGGCCCCCGACGCCGTCGACCCCGACGTGCTCGAGGCCCAGGCCCGCAACGCCGCGCTGACCCGGCCGCGCCCGGGCCACGCCGACCTCGCGGGCATGCAGAAGTACGACTGGGACGAGGCCCGGCCGATCCTCGAGCGCGCCTCGGCCCGCGAGACCGCCGCCCGGGTCGCCCTGGGCCAGGTCGCTGCGAACTTCCTCGACCAGGCCTACGGCATACAGCTCGTGAGCCACGTCGTCGAGATCGGCCCGATCCGGTCGACCGGCGAGGCGCTCCCCACGTTCGCCGACCGCGACGCCATCGACGCCGACCCGGTGCGGTGCTTCGACCCCGAGTCCTCGGCCCGCATGCAGGCCGAGATCGAGCTGGCGAAGACCGAGGGTGACACCATCGGCGGCGTCGTCGAGGTCGTCGTGACCGGCCTGCCGCCCGGCATCGGCTCGCACTCCCAGGGCGACCGCCGCCTCGATGCGCGTCTGGCCGGCGCGCTCATGGGCATCCAGGCCATCAAGGGCGTGGAGGTCGGCGACGGCTTCGAGCTCGCCCGCACGCGCGGCTCGCTGGCCCACGACGAGATGCTCCTCGAGGGGGACCACATCACCCGCGCCTCGAACCGATCCGGTGGCACCGAGGGCGGCATGAGCACCGGCGAGGTGCTGCGTGTCCGCGCAGCGATGAAGCCGATCGCCACCGTCCCGCGCGCGCTGCGCACCGTCGACACCGCGTCGATGGAGCCCGCGCAGGCGCACCACCAGCGTTCCGACGTGTGCGCGGTGCCGGCCGCGGGCGTTGTGGCGGAGGCGATGGTCGCGCTCGTGCTGGCGGAGTTGGCCCTGGAGAAGTTCGGTGGCGACTCGCTCGCCGAGACCTCCCGGAACCACCGCGCCTACCTCGATCGGCTGGCCGAGCGGAGGCTCGCGTGACGACCATCGCCCTGATCGGCGCGCCCGGCAGCGGCAAGTCGACGGTGGGGGCCCTCCTGGCCGATCGCCTTGGCGTCGGCTTCGTCGACGTGGACGCCGCGATCGAGGCCCGCGACGGCCGCCTGATCCGCGAGATCTTCGCCGAGGACGGCGAGCCTGCGTTCCGGGAACTGGAGCGTGCGGCGTCCCTCGAACTGCTGGCGGGAGGCGGCGTGGTGAGCCTGGGTGGGGGTGCGCCGATGACGCCGGCGATCGCGGAAGCCCTCGGGGGCAGCGGCGTCGAGACCGTCTGGCTGCAGGTGGACGCCCGCAACGCGGCCCAGCGCATCGGGCTGGACGAAGGGCGTCCCCTGCTCGCCGGTGGGGGCATCCGTGCCACCCTGATCAAGCTGCTCAACCAGCGCACGCCCGTGTACGCGGCCACGGCGCGCCACCACGTCGACACCTCCGGTCGCGAGCCCGAGGCGATTGTCGACGCCATCGTCGCCACGCTGGAGGCCGATCGATGACCACCACCATCCACGTCGCGACCGCCCAGCCGTACGACATCACCGTGGGGCACGGTGCGGTGTCGGGACTCGGCGAGGCCGTCGGCGGCGCCGCCAAGGTCGCGATCCTGCACCCGAAGGTGCTCAGCGAAGAGGCGACCGCGCTCGCCGCCCAGCTGGACGCCGAGGTCACCCAGATCCAGCTGCCCAAGGGCGAGAAGGCCAAGACGGCGCGCGTGCTCGACTCGTGCTGGAAGATCCTCGCCGAGGACGGCTTCACGCGCACCGACGCGGTCGTCGGGTTCGGCGGGGGAGCGACCACCGACCTCGCGGGCTTCGTGGCCGCGACGTGGCTGCGTGGCGTCCGCTACGTGTCGGTGCCCACCACGCTGCTCGCCATGGTCGACGCGGCGGTCGGCGGCAAGACCGGCATCAACCTGAAGTCCGGCAAGAACCTGGTCGGCGCCTTCTGGGAGCCGGCCGCGGTGCTGGCCGACCTCGACTTCCTCGAGTCCCTCCCCGTGGACGACCTGCGCGGCGGCCTGGCCGAGATGATCAAGCACGGCTTCATCGCCGACCCGCGCACGCTGGAGCTGTTCGAGGCCGACCCGCAGGCCATGCTGACCCCCGGCAGTCAGGCGCTGGCCGAGGCCATCACCCGGTCGATGGAGGTCAAGGGCGGGATCGTCGGCGGCGACCTGCGCGAGCGCACCAGCACCGGCGGTCAGGTCGGGCGCGAGCTGCTCAACTACGGGCACACGCTCGCGCACGCGATCGAGCGGCGTGAGAGCTACACCATGCGCCACGGCTACGCCGTGAGCATCGGCGCCGTGTTCGCCGCGCTCCTCAGCCGCAACCTCGGCCACGCCGACGATGCCTTCGTCGCGCGGCACCGGGAGGTCTTCGGGTCGGTGGGCCTGCCGCTCACCTACGAGGCGGGGGTGTGGGACGAACTGCGCGAGACCATGAACCTCGACAAGAAGACCCGCGCCGGCGCTCTGCGCTTCGTGCTGCTGGACGCCGTCGGCGTCCCCTTCATCGCCGAGGCGCCGGATGAAGGCGTGCTGCGCGACACCTACGCGGAGCTCACCGCCTGATGTACACCCCGCGGCACTTCGCGATGACCGACGACCGCGTCCGGGCGCTGCTGGCGTCGGCCGAGGCGGCCCAGTTGGTCACCGCCCATGAGGCCGGCCCGGTCGCCACCCTGCTGCCCCTGACCTACCGCCCGGACGCCGCGGGCTCGGGTTGGGGCTCGCTCATCTTCCACGTGACCCGGGTGAACCCGGTGTGGAAGGAGCCCTACCTCGGCCAGGCGCTGGCGATCCTGTCCGGCCCGGATGGCTACATCCACCCCGACTGGTACGCGTCGAATGCCGAATCACCGGGCGTCCCGACCTGGAACTACGTCACGGTGCACGTATGGGGGCCGCTGGTCGTCCACGATGATGCCGGCTGGCTGCGCGACGCGGTCCTCGACCTGTCGGATCGGTTCGGCTACGACTCCCGCCAGGTCGCCGACGACGCCATCGACCGGATGTTGCGCGCCATCGTCGGCATCGAGGTGCCCATCGAGCGCATCGAGGCCAAGGCCAAGCTCAACCAGAACCGCTCACGCGAGGACATCGCCGGCGCGATCGCAGGCCTGCGCGGCGTCGGCAACCACCCCCTCGCCGACGTGATGGACGAGATCAGCGTTCCCCACGCCGAGGCGCGCCACCAGTTGCTGGCCGACGTGAAGAGCCGTCGTCGCCTCGGTGAGGTTCCGCTGACCTGAGTCACGCCCTGACTGGTACGACCTTGAGCCCCGAGATGCCCGCGAAGTCGGCCGGGTTCGCCGTGTACACGGGAAGGCTGTTGGCCAGCGCGATCGCCGCGATGAGCGCATCGTAGGAGCGGGCACGTCGTTCGGATCACCCGCCCCAGGCCTCGCGGTCGCCGTTTCGGGCAGGTTCTGAAAACTCATGCCCGAAGTTGTAGGCAGGGGGTGTCACCGGCGTCCGGTACAGTTCTCCGTTGGAAACGCGACGCCGGAAGGATCCCCCATGCCCACGATCTCGACCAACGACCTGAAGAACGGCACGGTCCTCGACCTGGACGGCCAGCTGTGGCAGGTCATCTGGTTCCAGCACCACAAGCCGGGCAAGGGCAACACCGTCGTCCGCAGCAAGATCAAGAACGTCCTGAGCGGCAAGATCGTCGACCGCACCTTCAACGCCGACACCAAGGTGGAGAGCGCCACGGTCGACCGCCGCGAGATGCAGTACCTGTACCACGACGGCGAGGCGTTCGTGTTCATGGACACCGTGAGCTACGACCAGCTCAACATCTCCGAGGAGATCGTCGGTGACGCCAAGGACTACATGCTGGAGAACCAGATGGCCCTGGTCGCCACGCACGACGGCAACCCGCTCTACATCGAGCTCCCGGCCTCGGTCGAGCTCGAGATCACCTACACCGAGCCCGGCCTGCAGGGTGACCGCAGCTCGGCCGGCACCAAGCCCGCCACGCTGGAGACCGGCAAGCAGATCCAGGTTCCGCTGTTCATCGAGCAGGGCACCAAGGTCAAGGTCGACACCCGCGACGGCAGCTACCTGGGTCGCGTCAACGCGTGACCGAGCGCCGCGACAACAGCACGCGGACCAAGGCCCGCAAGCGCGCCCTCGACATCCTGTACGAGAGCGAGCTGCGGGACCGGCCCGCGTCCGACACGCTCGCCGAGCGCATCGGCCTGGGTGAATCGCCCGTGCGGCCCTTCACCATCGAACTCGTCAACGGCTGCATCGAGCACGTCGACGAGCTGGACGCCGCCATCGCCGCCAGCCTCACCGGGGGTTGGACCCTTGAGCGCATGGCTCGCGTCGACCGCAACCTCGCGCGCATCGCGCTGTTCGAGGTTGCGCACACCGACACGCCGCCGCAGGTGGCGATCTCCGAGGCGGTCAGCCTGGCCGCCGAGTTCTCGACCCCCGAGTCGCCGTCGTTCCTGAACGGCGTGCTGTCGGCCGCGGTGCAGCGGGTCCTGCATCCGCGCGATCTCGGAGCCGAGTAAGGGCCGACGAAGGAAACC
>CALMPQ010000140.1 GCA_937872005.1 uncultured Propioniciclava sp. | reverse complement strand
CGTGGACTGGCACCGCGCGATCGTCGACAAGTGGCAGGCGGCCGGGTGCGTGCTGGCCGACCCCGAGCCGGAGCCGGGCGAGGCAGCCGACGCGGTGGAGCAGACCTTGGCCGGGCTCACCGTCGTGGTGACGGGCGCGGTGCCCGGCTACACCCGCGACACCGCGCAGGAGGCGATCGAGTCCCGCGGCGGCAAGGCGTCCGGGTCGGTCTCGGGCAAGACGTCGGTGCTGGTCGCGGGGGAGTCCTCGGGGTCGAAGTACGCCAAGGCCGAGTCCCTCGGCGTGCCGATCCTCGAGGCCGACCGGTTCGACGACCTGCTCAGCCGCGGGCCCGCCGCCCTGGAGGGCTGATCGGGGCCGAGGCGTCGTTGCGGTCCTGGAAGGCCTTGGTCGCCATGATCGAGACCATCAGGGCCAGCTCGAACGCGTTGGTGATCGCCCCGCTGGGCAGGGGCAGCTGGACGCCGCTGCCGATGGTCATCACGACCGCGCCGAGGTGCAGGCCCTGCACCTCGAGGAAGTACTCCACGACCGTCAGTGCCAGCGCGGCCCCGATCGACAGCACCTGGTGAAGGGTCGACTGCGCCCAGGAGAACCCGGCGCGTCGCAGCGTGTGCAGCGCCCACGCGACCAGGGTCGGGGTGATCGCCGCGTGGATCCAGTAGCGGCCGTGGTTCAGGCCCTCCAGCAGCGGGCCGTGGCCGAGCGTCGAGCCGAGGCCGAGGACGGCATTGTCGTAGACCAGCGCGGCGACGACGAGCAGGGGCAGGTTGGCCGGCGTCGCCCAGCCGAACCGCTCAGGCGGCCGCCCCCAGGCGATGGATGCCGCGACGAGCGAACCACGAGGTTGCGGCGTCCAGGTCAGGCGCGGGGGCGTCCACCTCGATGGTGAGGACGTTGACGGGGAAGATCTCCATCGTGGTCACCCGCTGCCCGAGCAGCCGCACGGTGACGCCGAGTTCGGCGGTCAGCTGGGCGAGTGCGGCGCGGCCGGCGTCGGCGCCGACGAAGATGAGGTCGAGGGTCATGGCGTGCTCCGTGGGTCTGGCGTGTTGTCGGGAGGGTGCAGGTGCGCGACTCCCGAGCCAGTGGCATCAGGGAGTCAGGCGCGACAACACGGACAACAGCCCGCGTGCAGGACGAACGACGGCAGCGCGTGGGTGCGTGCGGTCGTGTCCATGGGCGGGAGCGTAGCACGTAGGCTGGGGCTCGTGGAGGGACTCAACACCGATCTGGACCTGAACGGCTCCGTGAGCCCGCGCGTCAAGCCGCGGGTGGGCGAGTGGGCGCCGGCCGACGTCCCGTCCACCCGGCAGAAGCGCAACCAGCGGTGGTGGACGATCACGGTCGCCGTGCTCATCCTCGTCGCCGTCGTCGCCTTCGGTTACATCGCCTACCGCGCGCTGCGGGGCTACTGAACCTCGACCGCGTGCACGTGCTCGCTGGCCATCAGGGCCAGGTGGCGCAACCGCGCGACCTCGGCCCGGCGGAACTCGGGCCCGGGGCGTCCGACGACGATGCTGTGGGCATCGCCGCAGGGCGCGACCGCGATGGCCGCCTCGCCCCACCCGTCGTGCCAGCCCGCCGGCAGCTCGGCGACGTGGGCCACCCCGAGGTCGCCGAACACACCCGCGGGCACCTGCGTACCGATGGGCGCCAGGGCGCTGCGGTGCAGCACCATGCCCCGCCGCCGGTCGACGAGGAGGGCCCAGGCGCAGTGGAAGGTCGACGGCGCCGCGTCGGTGAGCAGCACCTTGGCCCGGTCGGTGCGCTCGGCCATGGCGTCGAGCACGTCGAGATCGGCGTGCAGCCCCCAGTTCTCGGGGTAGAACGACACCCACAGGACTTCGACCTCGGGCAGCGCGGCGCAGGCGGTGACCAACTCGTCGGGACGCACGTCGGCCGGGAGCGTCAGCATGAAGTCGTCGATCACGTGGCCGGCCCCCTTCTCGACGATCTCGACCGCGCTGATGTCGGCCTGGGCGTGGCCCAGGGCCGTCGCCACCGCGCCGAGGGCGCCGGGGCGGTCGGGCAGGATCACACGCAAGAGGTACATGGCCCCCTTGATACCCGACGTCCACCGCCGCACCCAACCCCTGTCCACGATCGTCTTGGCCTTGTAGCGTGATCGAAACGTCCCCCTGACGAGAGGAACACCCGCCATGGCCACCACCAGCACCGCCCGCACGCACTGGGAAGGGAGCCTGACCGAGGGCTCCGGCTCCACCGAGCTCGTGACCTCGGGCGTCGCTACGTTCGACGTCGCCTGGGGCAAGCGCGCCGAGGCCGGCGCCGGCACCACCAACCCCGAGGAGCTCATCGCGGCGGCCCTCGCCACCTGCTACTCGATGGCCCTGTCGCACGGCCTCACCGGCAACGGCACCCCGCCCGAGAGCATCGACACCGAGGTCGGCATCGACTTCGTGCCCGGCACCGGCATCACCGCCGCGACCATCACGGTGAGCGCCAAGGTCCCGGGCCTGTCGGAGGAGGCGTTCAGCCACTTCGCCGAGGACACCAAGAACAACTGCCCCGTGAGCAAGGCTCTCGCAGGCGTGGAGAAGACGCTGGAGGCGTCGCTGGAGGCCTAGGATGATCGGGTCCCCGACCCGATCAAGGAGCTCCACCGTGGCCTTGTCCACCGCCGACGTCGCCCGGCTCGCCGCGCTCGCGCGCATCGAGCTGACCGAAGAGGAGCTGGTGCGCTTCGCGCCCGAGCTCGACACCATCCTGGAGGCGGTGGCGTCGGTCTCCGAGGTTGCGGACTCCGACGTGCCCCCGATGTCGCACGCCCTGCCGCTGACGAACGTCTTCCGCGAGGACGTCGTGCGCCCGGGGCTCCTGCACGAGGCGGCCCTCGCCGCGGCACCCGCCGTGGAGGAGGGTCGCTTCCGCGTGCCCCGCATCCTGGGGGAGGAGGCCTGATGACCAGCGACATCCTCACCGCCACCGCCGCCGACCTCGGCCGTCGCATCGCAGCCCGCGAGCTCACGGCCGTCCAGGTCGCCGAGGCGTTCCTGGCCCAGATCGAGCGCGTCGACGACGACGTCCATGCCTTCCTGCACGTGGACGCCGCGGGCGCGCGTGCCCAGGCCGCCGCGGTCGACGCGAAGCTGGACGCCGGGGAGCAGCTCGGCCCGCTGGCCGGCGTCCCCATCGCCGTGAAGGACCTGTTCTGCCAGGCGGGCGTGCCCACGACGGCGGCGTCGAAGATCCTGGAGGGCTGGCGTCCGCCCTACTCGGCCACGGTCGTGCAGCGGCTGCTGGACGCGGGTCTCGTGGTGCTGGGCAAGACCAACCTGGACGAGTTCGCGATGGGCTCCTCGACCGAGACGTCTGCCTTCGGGCCCACCCGCAACCCGTGGGACCTCGACCGCATCCCCGGCGGCTCGGGCGGTGGCTCGGCCGCCGCGCTGGCCTCCTTCGAGGCGCCGCTGGCCATCGGCACGGACACCGGTGGCTCGATCCGCCAGCCCGGGGCGGTCACCGGCACCGTCGGCGTGAAGCCCACCTACGGCGGGGTCTCGCGCTACGGCGTGATCGCCATGGCGTCCTCGCTCGACCAGCCCGGCCCGTGCGCCCGCACCGTGCTGGACGCCGCCCTCCTGCACGAGGTCATCGCCGGCCACGACCCGATGGACTCGACCTCGATCGACGCGCCCGTCCCGCCGGTGGTCGAGGCGGCCCGGTCGGGCGACATCGCGGGCCTCCGCGTCGGCGTGGTGAAGGAACTCGGTGGCGAGGGCTACGAGCCCGGGGTGGAACTGCGCTTCCGCGAGGCCGTCGCGGCGCTGGAGGCTGCGGGCGCCGAGGTGGTGGAGGTCTCGTGCCCCCACTTCACCTACGCGCTGGGCGCCTACTACCTGATCATGCCGAGCGAGGTCAGCTCCAACCTGGCCCGCTACGACGCCATGCGCTACGGACTGCGGGTCGGTGACGATGGGACCCGCTCGACCGAGGAGGTCATGAACCTCACCCGTGCCGCCGGGCTGGGCGCGGAGGCCAAGCGCCGCATCATCATCGGCACCTACGCCCTGAGCTCGGGCTACTACGACGCCTACTACGGATCGGCGCAGAAGGTCCGGACCCTGATCTCCCGCGACTTCGACGCCGCCTTCGAGCAGGTCGACGTGCTGGTCAGCCCCTCGACGCCGACCACGGCGTTCCTGGTGGGGGAGAAGCTGTCCGACCCCTTGGCCATGTACAAGTCCGACCTGTGCACGATCCCCTCCAACATGGCGGGCAACACGGCCGGCTCGTTCCCCATCGGGGTGGCACCCGAGGACGGCATGCCCGTGGGGCTGCAGGTGATGGCGCCGCCGCAGGCCGACGACCGCGTCTACCGGGTGGGGGCCGCACTCGAGAAGGCCTTCGGTGGCGCCTTGACCGACCGGATCGCGACCCGCTGGGTGGAGGCCTGACATGACCGACCTGATGCACTACGACGACGTCCTCGCCGCCTTCGACCCCGCGCTGGGGCTGGAGGTGCACGTCGAGCTGAACACGGCGTCCAAGATGTTCTGCGGGTGCGACAACACGCCCGGCGGGGAGCCGAACACCAAGGTGTGCCCGGTCTGCCTGGGGCTGCCCGGCTCGCTGCCGGTGGTCAACGGCAAGGCGGTGGAGTCGGCCATCCGGATCGGGCTGGCGCTGAACTGCTCGATCGCGCCCTGGGGCCGGTTCGCGCGGACGAACTACTTCTACCCCGCCATGGCGAAGAACTTCCAGACGTCGCAGTACGACGAGCCGATCTGCGTCGACGGCCACGTCGACGTCGAGGTCGACGGGCACACCTACCGCATCGACATCGAGCGCGTGCACATGGAGGA
>CALMPQ010000139.1 GCA_937872005.1 uncultured Propioniciclava sp. | reverse complement strand
CCGGGGAGAACTCCCCGGGGGACGGGGACATCGCCCCCGACTAGCACTCGATGACGTTGACGGCCAGCCCGCCGAGCGCGGTCTCCTTGTACTTGGCCTTCATGTCCTTGCCGGTCTCGCGCATGGTCTTGATCACGCTGTCGAGGCTGACGATGTGCGAGCCGTCGCCCCGGAGGGCCGTTCGTGCGGCCGCGACCGCCTTGACCGAGGCGATGGCGTTGCGCTCGATGCAGGGCACCTGGACGAGCCCGCCGACCGGGTCGCAGGTGAGCCCGAGGTTGTGCTCCATGCCGATCTCGGCGGCGTTCTCGACCTGCTCCGGCGTCCCGCCCAGGACGGCGGCCAGCCCGGCCGCCGCCATCGAGCAGGCCGAGCCGACCTCGCCCTGGCAGCCCACCTCGGCCCCCGAGATGGACGCCGTGTTCTTGAAGATCATCCCGATCGCGCCCGCCGTGAGCAGGAACTTCACCACTCCGGCCATGTTCGCGCCGGGCACGAAGTTCCAGTAGTAGTGCAGGACGGCCGGGATGATGCCCGCCGCGCCGTTCGTGGGGGCGGTCACCACCCGCCCGCCGGCCGCGTTCTCCTCGTTGACGGCGAGGGCGTAGAAGGTGATCCAGTCCATGCCGCGCAGGGGGTCGTCGGACGCCCCCTCGGTGATGAGCTTGGTGTACAGGGCGGGCGCACGCCGCAGGACGCGCAGACCGCCGGGGAGGCGTCCCTCGGTCTCGGAGCCGTTGTGCACGCACTCCTGCATGACCGCCCAGATCTTCGCCAGGCCCTGGTCGACCTGTTCCTTGGTGCGGCCCATCGCCAGTTCGTTCTCGAGCGCGACGCTGGCGATGGAGAGTCCGGTGCGCTCGCAGGTCTCCATCAGGTCGGCGGCCGTGTGGAACGGGTGGGGCAGGTCGACGTCCTCGGGGACGACGGGGTCGGAGGCGTCGGCGTCCCCCCGCACGACGAAGCCGCCGCCCACCGAGTAGTAGGTGGCCTCGTGGACGATCGCGTCGTCGGCGTCCCACGCCGTGAGGACGAGCCCGTTGGGGTGGGTCGGGAGCTCGACGGAGCCGTCGAGGACGAGGTCGGTGGCGGGGTTGAACCCGATGCCGTGGCGCCCGGCGAGGGTGAGGTGGTGTGAGTTCCACGCGACCCGCATCTTGTCGGCGACCTGGCGGGGGTCGACGGTCTCGGGCCTCTCGCCCAGCAGGCCCAGGATGATCGCCTTGTCGGTGCCGTGCCCGCGCCCCGTCGCGCCGAGCGAGCCGTAGAGGTCGCAGCGGATGCGGGCGACGTCGCCCAAGCGGTCACCCAACTCGGTCAGGAACATGCCGGCGGCGCGCATCGGCCCGACGGTGTGGGACGACGACGGGCCGATCCCGATCGAGAACAGGTCGAAGACGCTCAGGGCCATGATGGCGACCCTACTTCGACGGAGGTGGCTCCGACAGGGGTGAGGGGTGTACCACCTCGACCGCCTGCGGCGGGTGGCGGATGGGCTCGGGCTCAGCCCTGGGTCGGAGGGCGAGTCGGAACTGCGGGGGGACTGAAAGGGTCCGACGGGCCGACGGAATTGTCAGTGGGTCTCGGCAGCATGGAGGACATGATCTTCCTCGTTCACACCGCCGTCCTGCTCGTCGCCCTCATCTTCATCGCCATGACGCTCACGCCGCTCGTCGCTGAGTCCTGATGGTGGCGGCCGCACGGCCCGCGCGCCGGCCAGCCCTGGTCGCGCCCGTGGTTGAGGCGGCCGAGCCGTACCCCACCAAGAGAACCCGCGGGTCCTTGGCGACCCGCACCTCATCCCGCATCTGGACGCCGCCGCCCGGTTCGCGCAGCTTGAGGGGCGCCAAGTGCCGCAGCGCCGCCCGGAACCCTGTCGCCCAAAGCACCGTGTCGATCTCGACGCCGGTCGTCTCGGGGTAGGGCTGCCACGACTGCGGCAGCACCAGGGCGTCGCTCGCGCTGGGGCCGAGCCCCTGTGACCCGTTCGTGAAGGCCGCGTCGGTGCCGTCGAACACGGCCGTGGTCGGCCCGAAGCGACTGACCATGCCGCGCGAGACCAGCGTTCCGGCCTCCACCCCCTCGACGTACTCCCGCCACAGCGGGATCCCGGTCGTGCGCACCACCGAGGCCGGCGGCTCGCCGGCGAACGTACGGTCGCGGACGGCGCGTTCGACGGCCACCCCCCAGTCCTCCTTGATGAAGGGGCTGCGGGTGAAGTTCGGCGGGCGGCGCGTCGACCACGTGGTTGACCTGGCGAACCGGGCCATCGGCAGCAGGAACTGCACGGCGCTCAGGCCGCCGCCCACGACGAGGACGTTGCGGTCCGTGAAGTCCTCGGGCCGGGTGTAGTCGACGGTGCGCAGTTGGCGTCCGGTGAAGGTCTCGATACCGGGCACGTGCGGCACGAACGGGTTGGTCCACGTGCCGGTTGCCGACAGGACCAGGTCGGTCGTGAAGCTGAACCGGCCGTCGGGGCCGGTGGCCTGGATGAGGAGGGGGCCCTGCCGGCCGAGGGTGGCGTCGGCCTGCTGCT